>NZ_KQ758637.1:39056-54350 GCF_001457055.1 Priestia veravalensis
TGTTCGTCTTTTAGAAGCCATCATTTTGTTATGTCCCAAACTCTTTTTTGATTGTTATAAAGCGCTTACTGTAAATTTTGTTTGTGTTTTGAGCAAATTTTACAGTTATTTTTATGAAGATGTGCTAGTATGATGGTCTCAATAAAAGTTTTTATGTGTATAGTTGGAGGGATGGAAGATGAAAGCAAAATATTGTAGACAATCAAAAGCGGTTAGAACGAGTCGCGTATTTCCAAATGATACAAATAATCATCAAACGTTATTTGGTGGTAAGCTCATGAGCGATATTGATATGATTGCTTCAATTTCTGCTTCTCGTCATAGCCGAGCAGAGTGCGTAACAGCATCAACTGATTCTGTGCATTTCTTACATCCGATTACTCCGCAGGATTCGGTATGTTTTGAATCATATGTATCTTGGACAGGCCGATCTTCAATGGAGATCTTTGTGAAAATCATAAAAGAAAATTTAAAATCAGGAGAGCGAAAAATTGCTGCTACGTCCTTTATCACTTTTGTTGCGCTTGGAGAAGATGGAAAGCCTTGCGAAGTGCCGAGCGTAATCCCAGAAACGGATGAAGAAAAGTATTTATATCAAACGGCACCTGAGCGAGCAAAAATTAGAAAGAATGTGCGCGCTAACAGCAATAGCTTAGCACAGTTCTTAAGCCTCGAGCAGCCGTGGAACTAAATGTAAATTATATGTCAGCTAACCTTACCAACTAAAAGACGGATTGTGCTGGAGATGCTAATCTTTAAAATATCATTTTCGTCTACAAACTGGAGGGGAAGCAGATGTTTAAAGATACTGTATTAGCAAAAGAATGGCTGCCAGTTGCGTACAGTCAAGATCTAGGAGCGGATCCACTTGCTGTGAAGGTATTGGAAGAGAGAGTAGTGCTTTTTCGGGTAAGAGGAGCAATTAAAGCCTTTAAAGACCTTTGCATTCACCGAGGAGCTGCTTTGTCGCTTGGTAAGGTAAAAGATGATTGCATCGTTTGTCCTTATCATGGATGGGAATATAATGTGGATGGACAATGTAAAAAAATTCCGCAGCAGCCACCGAATAGAGCGATTCCACTCAAAGCAAAAGCTATTGTATATCAGTGCAGAGAAGTATACGGAATGATTTGGGTTCGACTCAGTGAACAAGGATCTGATGCAGCAGAACCTCTTCCTTACTATGAGGAATATAATCACCCATCTTTTAAGACTGTCCATGCGTATGCTCATACGATGAATGCAGCAGCACCTCGCGTGGTTGAGAATTTTTTGGATGTGAGCCATCTTGCATTTGTTCATGAAGGAAGCTTAGGACATCCAGATTATACAGAAATTCCGGATTACAAAGTGAACTGGCGTGATAACCACTACGTCTCAGACGAGATTGAAGTATATGCTGATGCGGACGGCACAGGGAACTGGTCAACCATTTACTATACGTTTGAAATTCTTCGCCCGACGGTTGCGCGGTTGAAAAAAGTGAATTATCAAACCAACGAAATCTTCTCCATGCTGTTTGCCGTATTGCCCCAAGAACAGCTGAAATCAACCGTTTTTGCACTCGTATCACGAAATTATGAGCTGGATAAGCCAGATGAATATTTTCAAGAATTTCAACAGCTTATCATCGAACAAGATACAGGCATTGTTGAAAGTCAAAAGCCAGAAGAACTTCCGTTAGACTTACAAGCAGAGCTGCATCTTAATCCTGATCGCGTTAGCATTGCATACCGAAAATGGTTAGGAGAGCTTGGCGTTGAGTTTGGAAGCGATGTGGGAAGAAAGGCAAAAACTATATAATAAGAAAGAAAAGATGCCGTTTATCTTAATAAGCAGCATCTTTTTTGTTGAGTATAAAACTATAAAAGTAAAAATATAGTAAATAAGTAAACTTTATTACATTTTTATGTTAAAATGTTACTGATTTGTTTATAACTTATCAGGGTTCTGTGTAAAGGTAAACAAATAAAAATTTATTGAAAAAGGAGCTATTATATGAATCCAGAAATTACGACGACCGAACAGAAGCAGGGGCCAAAGCCGTCCGTATTTAAGTTTATTTTTAGTCCAGGTGCTGAGTTTGACAAAATGAAGCAGCGTCCGGCGATTGTGGCTTCACTCATTCTCGTTATCTTACTAAGTGCCGTTGCATTCGCACTTAGTGCCATTACGCCAGAAAGCTTGGCTTCTTTACAGGAGCTTGGGATTGAGCCAGATGATTCTATGAAATTGTTTAGCATGATTGGAGCTGGAATTGGAGCGTTAATTGTCACGCCTATCGCGCTGTTAATTGGTGCAGGAATCCTTTTACTTATTGTAAAAATCGGAAAAGGAACAGCAAAGTATAAGCACATGTTTAGTTTAACAGCATTTATTACGTTCATTACAATGCTTGGTTTATTACTAAATACAGTCATTGCAGTTGTGGCTGGAACAGGAACAAATATAACGTCTTTAAATGGTTTAATTGGAGCTGAAGGAGCTGTTGGTGGCGTATTAGCAAGCATTGAAATTTTCTCGATTTGGTCGCTAATCTTAACAGCAATGGGCTTACAAAAAGTAGGCGGTTTATCTAAAAAAGCTGCAATTATTATTGCTAGTGTCTTTTTTGTACTGTCTGTTATTTCACAAATTATAGGAAGTGTTATGGCGTAATGAAAAAAGGTATAATCATCACAGTTGTTTCTCTCTTAATCGTAGTACTAATTGGTGTAAACGTGTTTAAAGCACAGAAAAGTGAAGACGTACAAGTTAGCGTGACGTCATTAAAAGATATGACGTTGCGCAGTACGGTTATGATTCCAGGTACTCTTAAGCTTGCCGATGAGCAGTATGTGTATTATCAGCCAGAAAATGGTGAGATTGAAGATATTAAAGTAACAGAAGGTACAAGAGTTCAAGTTGGCACACCGCTTGTCACATATACAAATGATGATTTAGAGCTTGAAAAAGAACAAAATAAGCTTGGCGAAAAATCGAATGAACTACAGGTTAGCTCACTAAATAAGCAGATTGCTAAGCTGAAAGATAAGCAGAAGAAGCTGGAAAAAGAACTTCCAAAAGAAGAAGCGAAAGCGCAAATAGAAGAAGAACGTACTCAGCTTAATTTAGATCTTGAAACAGCAAAAATTGAAGCTGAACGCAACAAGCTAGAGCGCAAGTCATTAACAAAGAAAGAGAATAATCTCACTGAAAAAAGTGAATTAGCTGGCACAGTGCTGTCTGTGGATAAAGAAGCTGCTCACAACACAAGCGAGGTTCAAAAGCCGCTTATACATATTGGCAATACGGATCAATATTTGGCAACAGGTGTTCTATCAGAATATGATGCTCTTAATATTGAAGTAGGTCAGCCAGTAAAAATTACATCTGATGTGGTGCCGGACAAAGAGTGGGAAGGATCAGTTCAGCAAGTTGATTTCTTACCACAGCAGTCCGATGCAGCAAGTGGTGGAGACGCAGCGAATCAATATCCAGTACAAGTAAAGGTAACGGATGAAGGGATTAAAAGTATTCGTCCAGGCTTTAAGCTTTTATTAGAAATTGAAACTGAAAGCAAAAAAGCAAAAGCCGTTCCATCAAAAGCAATTGTCAATGAAGGCGATGAGAAGTATGTGTATATCGTAAAAGATGGAAAAGCTGTTAAGCGAGAAGTGAAGGTTGGTCAAACAACAAACAAGTCAATTGAAATTGTTAAAGGCATTACGAGTAAGGATCAAATCATCTCAAATCCATCTAATGAGCTAGCAGATGGTGTGGAAGTGACAGTGAAATGATTAAATTAGAAAATATCTCTAAAAGCTATCGTCTTGGGAAAGAAGAAGTTCCTATTTTAAAAGGGATTGATTTAACGATTAAAGACGGTGAGTTTGTTGCCATTATGGGTCCTTCAGGTTCGGGTAAATCAACCTTGATGAACATTATTGGTTGTTTAGATCGACCAACTTCAGGTGCTTACTTTTTAAATGAACTCGAGATTTCAACGTACAGTGATGATCAGCTAGCTAAGGTGCGAAATGAACAGATTGGATTTGTGTTTCAGCAATTCCAGCTGTTGCCGCGGTTAAAAGCCGTGGAAAATGTAGAGCTGCCGATGGTCTATACAGGCATATCTCGAAAAGAGCGACGCAAGCGTGCTGAAGCTGCGCTGTTAAAGGTAGGATTAGGTGAAAGAATCAATCACTTACCAAATGAGCTATCGGGTGGACAAAAGCAGCGTGTTGCTATTGCTCGTGCCATCGTTAATAAGCCTAGTCTCATTTTAGCAGACGAACCAACGGGAGCGCTTGATACAAAAACAAGCGTATCAATTATGGAGGAATTTGCTGCTTTAAACAAAGATGGAACAACCGTAGTGGTCATCACTCATGAGCCAGAAGTAGCTGAATATGCTTCAAGAACAATATTAGTTCGTGATGGAAATATCGTTGCGTACAACGGTAAGGAGAGTCTTGAACTATGAGCATGATGGAAAATATTCGTATGGCTTTGGCGTCGGTTGTTGCGCATAAGCTGCGCTCGCTCTTGACGATGCTCGGTATTATTATCGGGGTTGCAGCAGTTATTATCGTTGTAGCGATTGGTCAAGGTGGAGAGCAGATGCTTAAATCGCAAATTACAGGCGATAGCAATACGGTTGATTTAATGTACGAACCTTCAGAGGAAGAAATACAAACAAACCCAAACATTTGGGAGCAGGCGTTTTTTACGTCGCAAGATATTGATAATCTAGGAAAGTTACCAGGTGTTGAAAACGTTGTGGCATCTCTACAGGAAATGATGTCGGTCCGTTATAAAGAAGACACGTTAGATACAACGGTATATGCTATTAACCAGTCGTATTTGGACGTAAATGATTTAAAAATTGCACAGGGACAAAGCTTAACCGATGGTGATTTTTTATCGGGTAACCGAGTTGCTCTTATCAGCGATGAGCTAAACAAGGAAATGTTTAAAGATAGCAGTGGCCTTGGCGAAATCATTTGGGTGAAAAACCAGCCAATTGAAGTTGTAGGAATTTTAGAAAAGCCAACCGGCATATTAGGGTCATTTGGCATGATGGAAGTGTATATGCCGAGCAACACGTATAAATCAAGCTTTGGAAAAGTAGACTATACGTCTGTAAGTCTTCAAGCTTCCAATCCAGATGAATTACAAACTGTTGGAGAGAGCGCAGCAAATCTATTAAATGAAACGTACGGAACAGAAGATTCCTACACCGTCATGAATATGGAAGCCATTGCGGATGGCATTGGGCAAGTCACAACAATTATGACAATAATTATTGGTTCAATTGCTGGAATCTCATTATTAGTTGGCGGCATCGGCGTTATGAATATCATGCTTGTATCGGTTACAGAAAGAACAAGAGAAATAGGTATTCGTAAAGCTCTCGGCGCAACGAAAAGACAGATTTTAACACAGTTCTTGATTGAATCAATAACGCTAACGTTAATCGGCGGTATCGTTGGCATTTTACTTGGAGCAGGCGGTGCTTCTATCGTTTCGATGTTTGCAGGATGGCCACCGTTAATTTCATGGCAAATTATTGTCATTGGACTATTGTTCTCAATGACAATTGGCGTGATTTTTGGAATGCTTCCAGCAAATAAAGCAGCCAAGCTCGATCCGATTGAAGCGTTAAGATATGAATAAGGAAGAAAATCACTCAAAACCAGAGTGATTTTCTTTTTTTAGATGAATGTATAATATAATAGAAGATAAGGGGACATGAATAGGGGGAGAGAGGATGACCATTTCACTTTTTCTTATTTTGTTTGTGGGGATTGTTTCGCTAGTCGGGACGATATGGATTGCGAATAACGATGACAAACAGTATAAAAAGACTGAAAAAAAACGAATTCGAAACTTATCATTTATTTATGTAGCGCTACTAGTAGGTTCTGCTATTGCCGTTGCTGTTTATATTGCAAATATTTAATTTGGAAAGTAGGTTACCTTGAACCTCGAATATTATTAGAGGGTAAAGATTATTTAACTAGCGTACTTGAAGAAGAGGTTAAACTGTTGTGGTAGGTAGCTGAGGTATTTCAGTCACTTAGATATCCGAACGATTGCTGACTTGCAATCGTTCGGATGTTTTTTTGTTGATTCCGAAAACAAGTTAAAAAACTAGTGGAATGCAGCGCAATAGAACGGACGTGTTCTCACTGCCTAACTATGTTCGAACAGTCATGGTTTGTCTTTGAGAAGAAATCATTTAGTTATGTCCCAGCTGCGGTTTTTATCGCAAATTGAAATCTCCGCTTGAGACATCTACGTCTATTCGATGCGTACCCTTCCCATTCGTAGCTTGAATTTCATCTTCTTGTTCTTTCATTGTTTTAAAGTTAAATCGATTATTAATATCTCCCGTGCTCGCTTTGGCTTGTAAGGTAATATCAGCTTTAGGTGGCAGCGTAACAGTCATGTCTCCAGAGCTAACGTGAGCTTTAATCGAATCAACCACTCTATTTATAGAAATAGAAGCATCACCTGAAGACACGTGAGAATCCAACTTTCCTTCGTAGTTTTTAATCGTAATATCTCCTGACTGTAAATCAACTGAGCCTTCTTTTGTGCGCACTTTGTTGATTACGAGGTCTCCTGAGGAAACATTGATATCTAATTTATCCGCATCAATTCCTTGAATAACAGTATAGCCAGATTGGACTTTAACTGAAAAATTAGTAAGAGATAAAGAGGTTTCGTTAAACTCTACATCGCCTGAACCTACGTTTAGCTCTAAATCATTGCTGTATTCTTTTGGAATATAAATTGTTAATTTACTGCTATTACCGAATGAGAAAAATGAAAAAGGCTTATTTTTATACGTAACGGTAATCGTTTTTCCATTGCGTTGAACATTTACTTTTCCCTTCCCTTGTAAATCCGCTTTTACTTCTTTTCCGTTATATTCTTCAATGACTGTATTTACGTTCGCTGTTTTAAGCTTAATACTTTCAATTGAATTTGTCAGAGCTGCTTCGGTTTTGGAGGATCCTAACGTCCATGTAGATGTGGTAAATGGATTAGTCAAAAGAAAAGCAGCTCCGATAAATACTAGAACCAAAAACAATAGTTTTTTCATGCTTCACCCTGCTTTCAATTTTATAAAGAAATAAGATACATCACCAATGTTATCCATTTTGTGGGAGTTAATCAATAGCCCGAGGAATGAATTATAGGTAAGACCTGAGATGTAGTTGGAGATTGGAATATACTTACTTATTTTTCTAAAATAATGAATGGGTTTCAGTTGCCGAAAGCTAAAAGTAAAAATAATCCATAAAATTCAAGTAACAGTTATAAAAATGTTAGTTTCATTACGAATTTTAAAGGAATTGTATGGTTTGTAATATTATTGTTTCTCTTGTAAGAAACTTAATCCAATCTGAACAAATGTTACCCATTCTTTCAATGAAACTGGCTTTCTCTATGCTAAGATAATGTCAGGTTATTTTTTCGGGAGGTATTTTTATGAAAAAAGGAAAATTGACAAAGTGGGTCATTACATCAGCTGCATCACTTTCATTTTTTGGAGTACAAGGAACAGCTGCATCAGCTGCATCTCATAAAGTATCGACAGGAGATACGCTGTGGAAGCTTAGTCAACAAGAAGGTGTATCGGTAGATGAATTAAAACAAGCGAATAATCGCACGAATGATATGATTTATGTTGGAGAAGTCCTAACAATTCCAGAAAAAGAGACAGTACATACAGTAGTACAAGGTGAGACATTGTTTAGTATTTCACAGACATATAATACAAGCGTAGATCGTTTGAAAGATTTAAACGGATTACAAGGTGATCTTATTAACGTAGGACAACAGCTAGTTGTAACGGGACAAGGAGCTTCTGAAACGGCACCAGCACCACAGCCTACAAACGTAGGAGTTGAGGAAGCGGAAAAAGATTTATTAGCAAGGTTAGTAGAAGCAGAAGCGAAAGGTGAGCCGTACCAAGGTAAAGTAGCGGTAGCAACCGTGGTTATGAATCGTGTGGCGTCAGCCCAATTCCCTAACAGCATTACAGAGGTTATTAATCAACCTTTAGCTAACGGTGGTTACGAGTTTTCTCCAGTAGGCAATGGAACGATTAATCAGCCTGCTTCTGAGGAGTCAAGACGTGCTGTAGAAGAAGCGTTAGCAAATCCAGATCATCAAAACCCTGCGCTGTTTTTCTATAATCCACAGATTGCAACAAATTCGTGGTTAGAAACAAAGCAAGTAACAGCAGTTATCGGAAATCACGTATTTGCTAAATAAAAAGAAACGAGGATTTCCCTCGTTTCTTTTTTATTGCTTATAGATATGCTTGTAACTGTTGCGATAGTTTAAGAAATTCTTGTTTGTTACGATGTAATAAGGCATGATCAATTTCTTTTTGAAGCTGTTGTTTTTGAAACATCCGAAGCGCATGATCTAATACCATTTCAGCCGTTAATGAATTCATTGTATCTTCTTCATTTTGTTTCTGGATATGATTCAAATGCTTTTCCACGGGGAAATCAACTCCTCAGAAATTTTTAGTTCCCTATTCATGCTCTAAGCTATGCGATGTTTCTAAAAATGGTTCGTAGCTTACAGCCTATGGGGGAGATAAGAAAGCCATTTAAAATCGAATTAAGTAATGATAATTGTACTATAACAGGATATGTATATCAACTTTGTTATATAATTGATTGTCGTCTTTTTCTGACAAAAATCTATGGTCTAAACAAGAGTGTTCTAGCATAGGTGACCTTCTTATTCTTTATGAGTGTTTCCTATATTCCATTTGCTTATTCGCATTATTCTATTTATTCATTGTACATATGAGATATTATTCGTATAAGATATGTATAAACATCAGTTTTTGAAAGCGTTAACATTAATTGTGAGAGGGGAACATAAAATGTCAGTGCTTACATTGAAACGCTATATTTTGAGTGAAAGGGAACGCGAAAAATTAGAAGATGCATTGCTTACTAGCTTTCCAGAATGTGAATCTGTTGTGTGGCAGCTAGATGATGTAGAGCTTGGGGAATTGTATCACAAAAAAATGCAGATAAAAGCTTGATTATAAAAAAAGGGCAACGTTTCATCAGAAAACGTTGCCTTTATTCTTGCGTGGACGAGTCAATGCCGTATGCAAAGGGAATTAATGCACAGATTAAAGCAGCAGTTAGCTCAAATGTGAGCTGTAAGCCGTTAAGTTCATGACTTTGAAACATTAAAATCTTTTCAACCGTGCCAAATATAATAAAACCGAGGATGAGATAGCGTGCAATCCAAATCGCTTGTCTATAAGAAAGCAAGCCTTGTTTTAAATGCGCTGTAATGGTCTGAATCATATTTTTTCCTCCTTACCCAAACTAGTTATCTTTTAAACCTATTTTTATTGTAACAAATTATTTGATACTGTTAATTATTTAAAGTTTTCCATTCGAAAAACCTTCCTCAATCAGCTGAGGAAGGTTCTCTTTATTTTGCAAGTGGTATTGAAGAATCAGAACTTTGAGGTGGAGCTGGTGGATGAAATTCGTTTTCCATTTTTGAAACAACAACCGTTGCAACTCCGTTTCCAATTAAGTTCGTAATAGCACGAGCTTCAGACATAAAGCGATCCACACCAATTAATAATGCAAGACCTTCAACAGGAATCATTGGGAAGGCTGCTAATGTTGCTGCTAGAGTGATAAACCCAGAACCCGTTACGCCAGCGGCACCTTTTGATGTTAGCATTAACACACCTAGTAGCGTTAACTCTTGCCAAATCGTTAAGTCAACTCCGTAGGCTTGTGCAATAAAAATTGCTGCCATTGATAGATAAATAGATGTCCCATCAAGGTTGAATGAATAACCAGTAGGGATAACCAGACCTACAACGGACTTAGAGCACCCGTATTGCTCCATACGATTCATCATTTTTGGTAAAGCTGATTCAGATGACGATGTACCAAGCACGAGTAAAATTTCTTCTTTAATAAACGCAATGAATTTTAAAATACTGAAGCCATAAAATTTAGCAATTGTACCTAAAACAAAAATGATGAATAAGAACATCGTAATATAGACAGATCCCATTAATTTTCCGAGCGAAACAAGTGAACCAATTCCAAAATTTCCGATTGTATAAGCCATCGCGCCGAAAGCAGCAATTGGAGAAATCTTCATAATCATATTAACGATTCCGAAGAAAATATCCGTCACTCGTTCAAAGAATGTAATGACAGGTGCTGCTTTTTCGCCTAGAGCTGCTGTTGCAAGTCCAAATAACACGGCAAAAAATAAGATTGGAAGCAGTTCTCCGTTAGCCATTGCTCCAAAGACGCTATCTGGAATAATGCTCATCACAAAGTCCATGAATCCATGTTCAGCTTCGGCTGCTTGCTTCGTATACTCAGAGACGTCAGCTCCCTGTGCTCCGCTTATATTAAAGCCTTCACCAGGTTTTACGAAGTTAACAACAAGAATACCAATAGCTAAAGCGAACGTTGTGACAATTTCAAAATAAAGAAGTGCTTTACCACCAATACGCCCGACTTTTTTCAAATCGCCCATACCACCAATTCCAATGACAACAGTTAAAAAGATAATCGGTGCGATAACCATTTTAATTAATTTAATAAAGATGTCAGCTAATACTTTCAGCTGCGCGCCGAATTCAGGAAAAATAAACCCAACCATAATCCCTAAGATAATCCCAATAATAACGCGAACTGTTAAGTTGTTAAAATTAATCTTCATCTTCCATCCCCCTTGATTCATAATTTGACAGCGTTTTCATTTATCTTGTAAACCTATAGTACCGCATATGAATGGGGGGTGAAATTTCTGGTGATAATGGTCTTTTTGTTCATTAAGTTCTTAGAATTTTCATAGAAAAGAGTTTGGGACATAACAAAATAATTGCTTCTAAAAGACGAGCAATAGCCGTTCCCATCTCTTTAGGTTATCTGAACACGTTCGTTCCATTGCGTTACGGCCACTCGCTTTCTGCGGGGAGGAACCTGAGCTTCCTCGCTGCGCTTTGGGATCTCAGGTTTACCTCTTTTTCCCGCAGGAGTCGAGTGTCCTACGCTCCATTCCACCCTGTTTCCAACATTGTTTTCACAATCAACAAAAAACCTGAGCGATTAAAAGTGAGGAACTCTCAATCGTTCAGGTATAGTAGAGGCTGAACTACTTATGTCTCAGTCTCTTTAATTACTTCTTATATGTTTCTTCCACAATATCTTTTGTTAAACGCTTTTGAAACTCTGTATAAAGTGGTTTAAAGCGCTGTTTCCACTTATCTCTTTCCTGTTCTGTTAAATAATGAACTTGAATCGAAGACTCACTTTTAATTTTTTCGAGCTGCTGATCATTCATTCCTTTCGAGTGCTCCCACATCCAAGCTGTTGTTTCCTCCATCGCATTTGAAAGCAGAAGTTGAACATCGGGAGGCAAGCTGTTCCAATAGCTCTCGTCCATCATGACCGCATAGCCTAAGTAGCCGTGATTACTAATCGTCATGTAGCGCTGCAGCATATATAAACGCTTTGAATAGATATTTGAAATTGTGTTCTCTTGACCGTCAAACTCTTGTTTTTCCAGCGATTCATACACTCGGTTAAATGGAGCAATGGTAGGTTTAGCATCAAGTAGATCAAACTGCTTTTTTATGACTTCGCTTGGCATAATACGAAAGCGTTGGCCTTTAAAGTCATCCGGGACAGCCAGCTTTTTTTGACTACTCGTCATTTGTTTAAATCCATTGTTCCAGAATGCTAGTCCTTTTAAATTTTCTTTTTTGAGAGATGCTTGCAGACTCTTGCCAATCTGACCGTTTAACGCGGCTTCAACTTCACCTTCATCTTTAAACATAAATGGGAGGTCAAAAAGTAGCCAATCCTCGTTTAAATCTGCAAGTTTTGAGAAAGAAGGAGCAATCATTTGAACGTCATTTCGTCTTAAAGCATCTACTTCTTCTGTATCAGAATAGAGCACACTATTTGAGAAAACTTCAACTTTAACCTTGCCATCTGATCGTTCATTAACAACCTTGGCAAACTTTTGAGCTGCTAATCCTTTTGGGGTGTTTTCAGCTACAACATGACTAAAGTTAATCACAATCTGCTCATCCAGTCCTCGTTGTTCATCATCTCTATAGACGTGTTCTGAATGTAAAAACGAAGGAGGGAAAAGCAAAATATAAGTAAAGAAAGCGCTGACAAATAAAGCTGTTACAATAAATATTCGCATAGGGTCTTACTCTCAGCTCCTCGCATCTCGATGAGAAGAATTGTAATCTTATGATTTATTTTACCATGCAGATTTGGAGCATGGTAAAATAAATATAGATAGTATATGTGAGAAAGAAGAGGTAGCTTAGGCTTTATGAATCGATTTTCAATGCAAACGAAAATGACTGCCTTAATCTTTTTTATTATCGTCTTTGCGCTGTTTTTAGCCGGTCTTGTCGTGATTAAAGAGTTTGTGGAATCAAAGGAAGAAGATTTACGTCAGAGAGCTCTTGTAACATCAAGAACTGTAGCTGAAATGACGGAGGTTAGCGAAAAGATAACGGGAGATGAACAAAAAAGGCAGAAAATTAACACAATAGTAGACCCCATTCGAATTATTCACGGGGCAGATTATGTAGTGGTACTTGATATGGAAAAGATAAGGCTGTCTCATCCAGTCAACGCTATGATTGGCACAAAATCGCATGGTGAAGATGAAGGACAAGCATTTGCTGAACACACATACACGGATAAGGCCAAAGGAGAAAGTGGCACCGTGGTGCGTTCACTCGTTCCAATTATTAATCACCACCATGAACAGGTTGGCGTTGTAATTAGTGGTTATTTGTTGCCGACTTTTTCAGAAGTTATACAGAGCTTGAAAAAAGAGATTTTTATCATCAGTCTGCTAATTCTACTATTTGGTGGATGGGGAGCTTGGGTACTAGCTTCTCACATAAAAAAGCAAATGTTTGAGTTAGAACCAGATGAGATTGCACGGCTATTTGTTGAGCGAACGGAAACCTTTAACGCTATGCATGAAGCTGTAATCGCGATTGATAAAGATGAGTATATTACAATTTTTAACGATAAAGCAAAAACCATTATGAATATTCATGATGATGTAATTGGAAAATTGATTTATGACGTCATTCCAGATACCCGTTTACCAGAGATTTTACAGCTGAATCAACCAGTTTATAACAAAGAGCTTCAAGTACGGAATTTAACGATTTTAAGCAATCGGGTTCCAATTAAGGTAAAAGGAGAAACGGTAGGAGCAGTTGCGATTTTCCAGGACCGAACTGAAGTAAAGAAGCTAGCTGAAGAACTAACTGGGGTAAAAGCATTTGTCAGTGCACTTCGCGTTCAAAGTCATGAATATATGAATAAGCTTCATACAATTGCAGGGCTGATACAGCTTGGAAACAATGAAAAAGCGCTGGAGTACGTCTTCGATGTTTCCGAGCAGCAGGAAGAATTGACGAATTTCTTACACAAAAATATTAAAAATGAAAGCATATCAGGCTTGTTAATTAGCAAAGTAAGCAGAGGAAAAGAATTGGGAATTACGTTAACAATTGATAAGCATAGCTATTTAGAAACGTTTCCTCAGCATTTAGATCATCATGATTTTGTAATCATTATTGGGAATTTGATTGAAAACGCTTTCGATTCGTATGCTAACTCTTTTCAGGATGAGAAAGAAGTCTATGTCAGCATTGAACAAACAGAGGACGTGTTGTCTATTTTGGTAGAGGATAACGGATGCGGCATGGCTAAAGAAGAAGCGAAGCATATCTTTGAAGAGGGATTTTCGACAAAGGCAAAGGAAAATCGAGGTATTGGTCTTTATTTAATTCACCAAATTGTTCAAAAAGGTGATGGAGATATTGCGATTGAAACAGAATATGGGCGTGGCACGGCGTTTACCATTACATTTGTACTATAGGTTATAAGTGAAAAGGGGATGGAAGTATGACAAAAAGCCAATGGAAGGTACTTGTGATTGAAGATGATTTAATGGTTCAAGAAGTGAATAAGCAATTCATCGAGCAGGTGGAAGGGTTTGTAGTGACAAACGTCGCATCAAACGGAGTAGAAGGGTTACAAATGATTGAAAAAGATAATCCGGATCTAATCATCATCGACATGTATATGCCGAATCAAGACGGACTTACCACACTTCAAAAAATTCGCTCAAAGGGCTATCAATCAGATGTAATTGCCGTCACAGCGGCCAGTGACAGTGAAACGGTCAAGCGTGTATTGCAATACGGAGCCGTTGATTATATTATGAAGCCATTTAAGTTTGAACGCATGAAGCAAGCTTTAGAAAACTATCGACAGCGCCAAACCAAACTAAGCAAAAGCGAATCTATCACTCAAGATGAAGTCGATACGCTATTATTTAAAACAGCCGCTGAGAAAAATCCAACGTTACCGAAAGGGTTAAACACGGTCACGTTAGCTGGAATCCGGTCGTATTTACATAGCCAAACTGATCCAATTTCAGCAGAAGAAGTTGCAGAAGGAATGGGTATTGCAAGGGTCACGGCACGTCGATACTTAGAGTATTTAGATCAAGAGAAAGAAGTTGAGCTTTACGTAGAGTATGGCCGAGTCGGCAGGCCTGTTAACCGTTATCTATTGCAACAAAAGTAGTCATAAAAAAGACCGGTTCTTTGCTGGACCGGTCTCTGTAGCTATGATTCATAGATTTCTTTAATTCCTGATAAGCGTAAAGATAACGTATTGTGATTTTCATCCTGTAAAGATAATGTTTGTTCGACTAGGTTTAACTGTTTCACTTTTCCTTTGAAAGTTTCTAATAAACCATCACGATAATAATTAACTGTAACAGAACCGTTTTTTCGTAAAGCTTTTAAAATCATTAGATAATCTCCTCTCATTGTATGTTTTATTTATGAAAACCGAAGTAAAATGTAAGCAGTTTTTTATCTACTTTTAGTATACACAAAAATAGTAAGCGTTTTCACTAAAAAAATGAACACTTTGTGAAATTTTACACATCTACTTTCAAAAAGAATCTTTACAACGTAAATCTTACTCTTTCTTTATGAAATTCAAGTGAAAAAACTGTTAATCTCATGTTAAGAGTTTGTTACCTAAAGGTTTTCTTGACAAACACCTTTGCCTCTACTATACCTGAACGATTGAGAGTTCATAACTTTTAATCATTCAGATTTTTTGGTTGATTGTGAAAACAATGTTGGAAACAGGGTGGAATGGAGCGTAGGACACTCGACTCCTGCGGGAAAGAGAGGGAAAACGGAGATCC
>NZ_KQ758637.1:54360-73577 GCF_001457055.1 Priestia veravalensis
GCGTAGGACACTCGACTCCTGCGGGAAAGAGAGGGAAAACGGAGATCCCGCAGCGCAGCGAGGAAGCTCAGGTTCCTCCCCGCGGAAAGCGAGTGACCGTAGCGCAATGGAACGAACGTGTTGAGACAAACCAAAGAGATGGGAACAGCGAGTGTTCGTCTTTTAGAAGCCATCATTTTGTTATGTCCCAAACTCTTTTTAATTTATGAAGGAAAATAAGAATTTAGAACGTATATAGAAAATAAAGTCAAAGGGTAACACGCTATTTTACAGCGTGCTCTTTGTAAATCATACCAAGTAAAGGCTGTTGTTAGAATAGAAGAGTAATCTCATCGAGTTTTTCCCTATCCAAAAGCCTCGTGATTGAAATGAAAGGTGCGCCACTCTAGCAGGATTAGCGGGCCAGATGAGACCCCGCAGTTTACGAGGAGGCTCAGCGCTCGCCCTGCGGAAAGGAAGCAACCTGAAATGGAAATCACGCTAGGCAGAGAACAAGTGCTTCCCCCTCTAAAAACAAGTTAAATCTGACATAACTAAATATAATAGCTAACGATAAAAAAACGATATTTTAACTATGGCTATAAATATCATATAGTTAAGGTAACAAAGAATTAATCGATTGTAGAGGAGGCGACAAGATGTTTTGGAAAAAAGATGAACCCGTAGCTGTTCATGGTGTACTTTTTTACGGTTTGCTGAGTAAAAAGCAACGAGCAATCCTCAAAGAAATTGAAAAAGTTACTGCCCCTGAAGAATGGAACGGTTTAAAAGGCGTTTATTGCCTCGGCAGTGTTAAGGTACAAGGAAGAGACGTATTAGGCGTTTATTACGGACAATTTCCAAAGCAAACCTCTTCAAAAAAGCAAGCTCTACAATTTGAAATTAACTATAAAAAATATACAGTGACAGAGTGTCCTATTGTCTTTGTTGACACCATGAAAAACAAAAAAGCTCATCAGTTCGCTTTCATCGTTCTTCATGAACTAGGTCATCACGTAGATCGAACTCAAAACCAAGCTGTATTAAGAGAAGGAAACAAACAGCAAGAACTATTTGCAAACACATATGCAATTGAATGTTTTTTACAAATGGAAGGAATGGAATCCAAGCAGCTTCACAATATTCCTTACCTTCAAGAAGCGATTCAGGAATACCAACAATCGCACTATCCATTCTGTCCTCCGCTTACTCTTCGTGTTGAATAACGAACCCACCCCTACCTATGTTTTAAAAGCCATGAACAAAAAGGATTTAATTATATAAAAAGTTTTAAAAGTATTTATATGACGAATTATTTACAGCGAACCGAATCTTAAATTATGATTATTTTAAGAAAAAACAGAAAATTAAGGTTATGTAAGAACAGAAGCTAGTATAACTGGCTGCTGAGTTTTTAACATCATGTAAATGAAGATAAAACCATAGCTTTGTCAACTTTAATGAAAGCGTATACAAAAAGGGGTAGGGGGGATTTATATGTTAGCAATACTTGGTTTTGCAATGGTATGTACCTTCATGTTTTTAATTATGACAAATCGCTTAACACCACTAATTGCACTGATGGTTATTCCTGTTATATTTGCAATCATTGGTGGCTTTACAACAGATATAGGTGAAATGGCGTTAGCAGGTGTAAAAGAATTAGCACCAACGGGCGTAATGCTCATGTTTGCTATTCTATACTTTGGTATTATGATTGATGCTGGGTTATTTGACCCAGTTGTAGGTAAAATCTTAAAGATTGTTAAAGGGGATCCACTGAAAATTACGATTGGGACAGCGATTCTTGTTTTAACTATTTCATTGGATGGTGACGGAACAACAACATACATGATTACGCTCTCTGCAATGTTACCGCTTTATAAAAAGTTAAACATGAGTACGATGATGTTAGCCTGTATTGCGATTATGGGAAGCGGAGTTATGAACTTAACGCCTTGGGGTGGTCCAACTGCTCGTGCGATGAGTGCATTAAATCTAGACGCTTCTCAAGTATTTACACCGTTAATTCCAGCGATGGTTGGAGGAGCAATTTGGGTTATCTTCACCGCTTACCTATTTGGTAAAAAAGAACGTCAACGTTTAGGCGTAATTGATTTAAAAGATATTTCATCTGTACAAGTTGCGTTTGCAGAGCAAGCAGCAGCAGTGGAGCAGCCAAGCTACAAGCGTCCAAAATTACTTTATGTAAATCTTGGCTTAACAATTTTATTAATGGTTGGGTTAATTAGCGGAATCATGCCTTTACAAATTTTATTTATGATAGCGTTTGCGATTGCGATTATGATTAACTATCCAAATTTGGAAACACAAAAAGAACGAATTACAGCTCATGCGGGTAACGTACTAGCCGTTGTGTCACTAGTATTTGCAGCAGGGATCTTTACAGGGATTTTATCTGGTACAAAGATGGTTGATGCGATGGGAAATAGCTTAGTTTCTCTTATTCCAGATGCACTGGGACCTTACATGTCAGTCATCACAGCCATTACAAGCATGCCATTTACATTCTTTATGTCAAATGATGCTTACTACTATGGCATTCTACCAATTATCGCACAGGCAGCAGCCACATACGGAATCGACGCAGCTGAAATTGCGCGTGCATCATTAATCGGTCAGCCAGTTCACTTGCTAAGTCCACTTGTTGCTTCTACATATCTATTAGTAGGTATGGCGAAAGTTGACCTTGGAGAATTCCAGCGCTACACGTTAAAATGGACGATTGGTACATCAATGGTCATGCTGCTTGTTGCTATCATTACAGGGGTCATTACCTTGTAACATGAGAACTTATTCGCTTTCAAGCGGATAAGTTCTTTTCTATATAATTGATAGGTAAGTTCAAGATATAAAAAGTAGTCTAATTCGATAGTAATGCTTTTAAATAATCAAGAAGACGATAGAGTTCTTATCTTGAAACCTCATACCAAGTAGAGGGAGGTTTTTAAAACACAAAAAAATGAACGGTTCTCATCAAAAGGCACCTTAATAAAAAAACCTGTGATTGTAATGGAAGATGCGCCACTCCTGCAGGACTAGCGAGACCCCGCAGTTTACGAGGAGGCTCGGCGCTCGCCCTGCGGAAAGGGGGCAATCTGGAATGGAAATCACACTACGTAAAAACAGTGCTTTTAAAATTCAAACAAGAGAGTAAACTCATCAAAGGTTGTGCCTATTCGAAAGCCTCCTGCCAGGCAGAGAGCGCATTTTGTAATGACCTTATTCAAAGCTGAAAGATAATATTTATAAAAGTCAGACAAATCAAAACGTAAGATAAAAATTTTGGTAGAATAAAAGAGGAGTGCAAATAGAAGAAGGATGTCAAAATAGAATGAAAAAAACAATTTCCATTTCGTTAGAAACAAAAACAGTTGGCCTTACTGTTGGTTTGGTACTACTTGTGGTTACATTACTTGCTAGTATCTTTTCTTATATGCAAGCAGTGGAGTCAAAAAAGCAAGCAGAACAGTTAGCTTTGCAGGCTGCCAAATCGATTTCCTTTATGCCAGAAGTCAAACAAGCTTTCAATGACAAGAATCCTTCAAAGGTCATTCAGCCTTTAGCAGAGCAAGTACGTGAACAAATTGGTGCTGAAGCCATTATCGTTGAAAACCGAAAAAAAGCCATTTATTCGCCTGACGAAGAGAAAAGAACAGACCGTCAAACCAATGCCAGTTCCAACTATCGTGCGCTTATGTTTGGAGGGTACTATACGCTGGAAGGCATGGGAACTTCGGGTCTATCTATTATGGGGAAAGCTCCGGTGATTAGCGAACAAGGAAAATACCGTGAAATTATTGGTGTCGTTACCGTAGAATTTCTAGAGCGAGACGTTCATGCTCATTTAATTAAGCGCATTCAACAGATTATTTTTTACGCTTTTCTCGTCCTTCTTCTTGGAATCGTTGGGGGAGTCTTACTCGCTAAAAGCATTAAAAAAGATACTCTTGGCTTAGAGCCAAACGAAATCGCTTCTTTGTATCGGGAGCGTAGTGCAATTTTGCGATCGATAAAAGAAGGCATTATCGCCATTGATGCGAAAGGTCGAATTACGATGATGAATACATCAGCGAGGCATATGCTCGGCTTGCAGGATAACTATACCCCAAAGTCAATCATTGAAGTATTCCCTTATACAAACATGATGCGGGTGCTGGTAGATGGTCAAGCGCAAAATGATCAAGAGATTCGCTTTCGTAATAAATTTTTTATTTTAAACTTATTGCCCATTATTGAAAATGACAAAATTGTTGGTGTCGTAGCAAGTTTCCGCGATAAAACAGAGCTGAATCATTTAATCCATACGCTAGGAGAAGTACGGAGATACTCTGAGGACTTACGGGCACAAACACATGAATTCACAAACAAGCTTTATGTGCTATCTGGACTGCTACAGCTAGGAGAGTATGATGAGGCCTTTGAATTTATTCAAAAAGAGTCCAATGCGCACCAAACGCAAAATCGAATTTTATTTCATCAAATTTTGGATGCTAAAGTACAAGCTGTGCTATTAGGTAAGATGGGCAAAGCGTCTGAAAAGAAAGTAGAGTTTACCATTGCAGAGGATAGCTTATTGAAAGAGCTACCTTCGCATATTGATGTCTCACACTTAATCATCATTATTGGAAACCTAATTGATAATGCTTTTGATGCAGTTAGTACGCAAGATGACAAGAAAGTATCGTTTTTTATTACCGATATTGGTCAAGACATCATTATTGAAGTAAGTGATAATGGAAGTGGAATTTCAGAAGAAATAATTGATAAATTGTTTTCAAAAGGATTTTCGACGAAAGGACAAAACCGAGGATATGGGCTTTCAAACGTGAAAGAAATGATCGATGAGCTTCAAGGTTGGATTGACATTCATCCTGAAGAAGAAGGTACCACATTCTCTGTTTATCTACCGAAGCAAAAGTAGACGCAATTGGGATGAGAGAAAATCAAACAAAGGAGAGAGACATCATGTTAAAAGTAGCCATTGCAGAGGATGATTTTCGAATCGCTCAGGTTCAAGAACGATTTTTACAAGAAATAGAGAATGTGAAAGTGGTAGGAAAAGCTTTAAATGCTAAAGAAGCGATAGAGATGCTCGAGCAAGAACCTATCGATTTGCTTATTTTGGATATTTATATGCCTGATGAAATGGGAACGGATTTATTACCACGTATTCGAGAACGATTTCCGGAAGTAGATGTCATTGTGGTGACGGCTGCCACTGAAAGGGATATTTTAGAGCGATGTTTGCGAAATGGTGTTGTTAATTACTTGATTAAGCCTGTAAAAATGGAGTCATTCATTGAAGCAATTGAAGGGTACCAGAAAAAAAGAAGCTTGCTGCAAGCTCGAGATGAAGTGGACCAATCGTTTGTTAATTCGTATTTTGGCTATGATAAGCAGCAGTCGCCAGTGGAAAAAGTCTTACCATCTGGAATTGACGGTATCACGTTAAAGCAGGTGAAAGCTATTTTAAAAGGCCTCACAGAAGGTATTACAATCGAAGAAATGGGCAAAAAGATGGGCGTATCTCGAACGACGGCTCGTCGTTACTTAGAATATTTAGTATCTGTGCAAGAATGTCATGTTCAGTATGATTATGGCATTGTTGGTCGACCAGAGCGAAAGTATCATTTGACATAGGTCAGGATGAATTATATGAAGAAGTGGATTAGTTTAGTAAGCATAATACTTGTGTTAATGAGCTGTAGTAATCATGATCAAAATGTGCACTTTGATCACATAGAATTAGTAGCCCCAGGAGCGGTTGGAGGTGGAGCGGATTTAACCGCTAGGACCATGCAGCACGTGTTACAACAAGAAGTAATGGATGTACCTGTTTCTGTTGTCAATAAAACACAAAGTCAAGGAGAAGAAGCGTGGCGTTATGTACAGCAACTTGAAGGGGGAAACGTCATTTCAGGTAACTCTAGCTTATTGATTACGAATCATTTACTGGGGCAAAGTCAGCTAACGTATAAAAACTTTACGCCTCTTGCGATTTTGGCAACCGAATGGGAAGTCATCGTTGTTCCAGCCTCTTCCTCCATTATGACAATGAAGAGCTTGATGGATGCTTTAAAAGAAAATCATCATCCATTAAAGATTGGATTATCCCCTCGGTTAGGTAATGATGATCATTTGTCGTTTGTGCAAGCAGCGCAAAAAGCAAAAGTTGAAACGTCTCGCTTAGCTTTTTACGTATATGGAAGTAGCCATGGCGTGCTGGACGCGCTCCAAGAGAATGAAGTTCAAGTAGCTCCTATGTCGTTATCAGAAGCGAAGGATGCGTATGAGCGAGGGGATGTTCGGATTTTGGGCGTTTCAGCTCCGCGGCGCTTAGCAGAATTTAATGACGTTCCAACGTGGAAAGAAGAAGGAATTGACGTTGTTTTTAGCCATTGGAGAGGATTAATGGGTCCACCAAATATGACGCAAGAAGAAATTGATTACTGGAATCAAGCCATATACAAAATGGTCAATACGAAGGCGTGGAAACAGCTTTTAAAAGAAAATGATTTTTATCCTTTTTATAAAAACAGCAGCGGTGCCTCTGTGTTTTTGGAAAGACAAAGTAAGCTATATGAAGAATTAATGAGCGGCAAGTAAAAAAGCTATATGACTTCATATAGCTTCTTACTTGTTTAATGAATATCATGCAAATCAATCTCTTCAATAAACTCAATGAATGCTTTTACAATTTTAATTTCAAGTGACTCCTCATGAAAGTACATCCACGTTTTTCGAAGTAAAGCAGTCCCATCTTCGTTTTGCATCGGAATGACGTGAAGCCCTTCAACATCTTCAACTAGCATGTGGGGAAGCATTGCGTAACCAAGGCCGTTTTCTACCATCTTTTTACATGTATCTGCTTTATCTACGTGAATGCTGACGCTTGGAGGCTGATTGAAATTTTCGCTCCACCAATGGTCGACAGCTGTTTTCAAAAAGCGGTCTTGATGATAATCAATGCGAGGTAGACGCGGAAGATCGTTTAGCTCGATCGGTGTCTTTGAAGCAATACACACCGTTTCTTCAAAGATAAGCCGCTTTTCGTTGCGCCAGTTATAATCACCTTTTACAAAAGCAATATGAACATCTTGGTGATGCAGGAGGTTTACAACGTCGCTGCTCCAGCCGGTTGTTACTTTAAATTCAACATCCGGATACTTATCTTTAAACAAACGCAAGAGTCCGGGTAATTTATAATCTGTGAAGAAATTCGAGACGCCAAGCCTTAGTGTGCCTGTTAATTTATCGCCCATATTTAAGACGTGGTCTTTTATGTGCTGGAGATGCGCAATCATTTTATCAGCAGATTTTGCTAAATATTCTCCTTGAGGTGTAAAGTGGATACCTCTGCGCCCACGGTTAACAATCTGTACACCAAATTCTTTTTCCATCTGTTGCAGGCGGTTCGTCAGGGCTGGTTGTGAGATATAAAGTAGTTTTGCAGCTTTTGTGATGTTTTTCTCTTGGTATAAAAGCTGTAAAATGAGCCAATCGCGATCGTCCATGTCTTCCTCCTTTATTCAGGCATTAATTTTTTTTATCTTTCTACATACAAATCCGATATTTCAATTATCTCTAAAAGTATACTATAGTTTAGATAGATAGAAAACGTAAAGTTTATGCGTAAGAGCAAGGGGACTTAAACCGCTTGTTTTGTTTTTTAACTGACAAAGTAATCGTAGCAAAAATAGAAAGAAGGATTTGAAATGAAAGCAACATTATCTTTTTCATCTACGCTTTTATTGATTATACTAAGCGCTTTAGGCGGGCTGTTATTGTCTTCATTAGGAATGTCAATCGGCTGGATGATTGGAACACTTATTGTGGCAACAACTTTAGCAATTACTCGTCCTCAATTTTTGAAGGTTCCTTCGAATTCTAAAGGAATGCCAAAGGTTTGGCTGTATATCGGTCAGCTTATTCTAGCAATTGAGCTGGGGCAACAAATTAATCTAACGGTTGTCAGCACATTTGTAGATAATTGGCTTCCTGTATCTATCATTTTATTAATCTCTATTTTATTTTCATTAGGCTCTGGGTTTATTCTTTTTAAATTCACCTCAAATGATTTGTTAACAAGCTTGTTCAGTACAGCTCCTGGTGGACTAAGTGCCATGCCAGGGATTGCAGAAGAGGTGGGAGCAAACACTGCAACGGTAAGCGTTGTTCAAATTATGCGCGTATTCCTTGTTGTGCTTACGGTTCCACTTCTGGTTTCATCGTTAGGAGAACAAGCAACAGTAGCAGCACCCTCTAAGGCAGCTTTTTCTTTTAGTTTAGAGTCAGTATCATGGACATTTGTATTAGTCTTTGCAGCATTTATTGGATACCTAATTGGCAAGCGTTTCAAATTTCCGGCTCCGTGGCTTGTTGGAGGGATGCTGACGGTAGGCATCATGCAAGTAGCAGGCTCAGCGATTGCAGGCTATAACTTAACAGCGTGGTGGCCACATCTTGTCTTAATTATTGCGCAAGTAATCATTGCGACAAGCATTGGTTCACGTTTTCACGCTGATATGTTTCAGGGTATGAAGCGAACGATTGGAGTGGCTTTTATTAGCACAATTGTGTTAATTGGTACGATGTTTCTATGTGCATATATCGTATCTGAGGTTGGAGGCATACCATTTATTACAACAGCACTTGCTTTTGCTCCAGGAGGAGTTGCGGAGATGGCGACCACTTCTGTTGTACTAGGAGCAGATGCACCGTTTGTTGTAGCTGTTCAAGTATTTCGTATTTTAATTGTTTCGCTGCTATTACCACCAATCTTTAGATGGTTCTATCAGGTTGGGGAGCAGAAAGTTCATGCTCATGCTAAGGTTCAAGAAAGGTAATAGCTGACTTATGAAGAGAGGTAGTGGTGGGAAATGAATCATGAAAAAGAGCTAGTGGTGAGTCAATTTGGCAGCAATGCTAAAAACTATGTGAAAAGCAAAGGCCATTCCAAAGGAGCTGATTTAGCTTTCTTAACAGAAGTAGCGGCTGATTATGCCGGAGAAAAAGCCTTGGATATCGCAACGGGTGGAGGCCACGTAGCTAATAAGCTTGCCGGTTTATTTGGTGAGGTAGTAGCTTTTGATCTTACTCCACAAATGCTCCTTTATGCAGAAGAATTTATCAAAAGTAACGGTCATGAGAACGTATCGTTTGTCCAGGGTGAAGCAGAGAAACTACCGTTTTTAGATGAAGCGTTTAATCTCGTAACGTGCCGAATCGCTCCTCATCACTTTACCGATGTGCAAAGCTTTGTTAACGAATCAGCTCGGGTATTAAAGAAAGACGGAGCGTTTATAGTCGTGGATAACGTGGCGCCAGAAAGCGACGCATATGATACTTTTTATAACGAAGTGGAAAAGAAGCGAGATCCTAGCCATAAGCGTGCTTATAAAAAGACAGAGTGGTTTAAAATGTTAGAGGGAGCGGGCTTCACAATTGAGCTAATGACGCGCTTTCCAAAAACATTTCTGTTTGATGATTGGTGTGAAATGATGAAAGTACCGCTAAACGATAAGCAAGAGCTCATAGAAAAGATGCTGCGTGCTTCAAGTGAACTGAAAACGTTCTTTCATATTCAAACAGACGGTAAAAGCATTCAATCGTTTCAAGCAGAATCCGTTTTAATTGTTGCGAAAAAATAAGAGAAGCCGTGCTCCTGTGAGAGCGTGGCTTGTTGTTTCAACACCAGCTCCAAGTAAGAGCATGGTTGTTTGAACAATTTCTTCGTCTGTGAAACCTTCTCCATCTATATTGACTTGAATTAAATCCGAAATAATGTCATCTGCAAGATTTGAACGTTTTTGAACGACAAGTGGATAGAGATATTCAAAATATTCTTTAGCTGCCTGTTGTTTTTCTTGTTCGAGTTCATGAAGGAGCTCTTTATCGTAAGGTTGAAATAATACGTCTATCCAATGTTTGAACTGGTGACGGTCTTCAATCGGTACGCCGAATAAATCTGCAATCACGTAGCTAGGTAAAGGCGATGCAAAAACTTCGACAATATCTACAGTTGTATTCACTTCGATGTCTTTGACAAGATTAGCAGCAATTTGACGAATGCGTGGCTCCCAGTTCTTTAAGCTACGTGGTGTAAAAGCAGCAGAAAGTAAAGAGCGTGCTTTACGGTGATCAGGTGGATCTAACAGCGTTAGTTTGGTATCTCAGTTACCGGAATTACTTCTTGTTTCATTGTTCGTTCCTCCTTCTATAGAGATGGAAAAGAGTAAATGCTCTCTAAACTTTTTGTGCATACAGTTCGATAAAATGAACCTATAGTTCAAAATGTACCTTAATTATATAGGGGGTATTGTTTGCTCATCAACTGAAATAGAAAAGTTGAGCGTAAAGAAATGAAAAAATGCAAATGATATCCATATGTCGATGTGCTAGCTGAAATATACATTTGTAGCCCTACTCATAAGAACGTGATAGGATATTAACTAGAATTGAGATATAAAGGCGGTATGAAAGATGATTAAAGCAATTGTGTTTGACTTTGATGGATTAATTGTAGATACAGAATCAGTTTGGTATGAAGTATACTGCGATATGCTAGAACCTCGTGGCGTACATTTGAAAATTGAAGAGTTTGCGTCTTATATAGGAACGGATACTAAAGCGCTTTACGACTTTTTATATGAGCAGTTTGGTCGTGAATTAACGAAGGAAGAAATTGCAAAAGAGTCATTAAAGCGTCACCGAGAAAAAATGAAGCAGCTTGCAGCTCGTGAAGGCGTTCTTGAGTATTTAAAAGAAGCGAAAGAATTAGGACTGAAAATTGGTTTAGCTAGCAGTTCAGACCGTGCATGGGTTACGTCGTTTTTAAAGGAATTAGATCTCCTTGGTCATTTCGAAGTGATGCAAACGCGTGGCGACGTGGAAAAAGTTAAGCCAGATCCAGCTCTTTATAAGCAAACAGTTGAAAAGCTAGGCGTAAAACCTTCTGAAGCCATTGCTTTTGAAGACTCAGCCAACGGTGCAAAAGCTGCGATTGCTGCGGGTTTACAATGTGTAATTGTGCCGAATCGTCTCTCTGCACATTTGACGTTTGAAACGTATCACTTACGCATTGCCTCTATGAAAGAGAAGTCGTTGCAAGAAGTAATTGAACAGGTAAGTCATTAAAAAAGTGAAGCTAGCATTAGCTCCACTTTCTATGGTTCTAAGTGTATTTTTGGGAACGGAATACGAGGCGGTTGTATTACTGTCCAACTTGTCAAAAGAAGTAAGTATAGAAAAGGAGGGATTCTAAGCTGAATAGCTCGTCCCTAGTCTTCTATACTTGGTAGGCATCCGATAGAATTAAACATAACGCTATTGTGGCTTTGAAGGTCAAATTAGAATTCTGCAAATTGTATTGAACTATATAAGGTAGTGTGGTACAACTAATAGAGGTAATAATCAGATAGTTTTACAAAAAAATAGTCATTATCAAACCACTAGGGGTGCTTTTCAAAGCTGAGAGAGACGCTTGTCTTAACCCTTATAACCTGAACTAGGTAATACTAGCGTAGGAAAGAGGTATTGTGTGCTACATCTATGACTTTTACGTGATGTAAGAGGGATACATGTGTATATTCAAGCGCTTCTTTTCTATGAAAAGAAGCGCTTTTTTATGTGGTTTAGAAGGAGGGAATTGGTATGAATATTACGGATGTAGTAAAGCAAGTAGATGACAAACGAGATGAGCTTATTGAACTTTTGACCAAGCTCATATCTTACAAAACACCAGCACCACCTGCACGTAATACAAAAGAAGCGCAGAGCTATATTGCGCGGCTGTTGGAAAGCTATGGTTTTGAAACAGATATGTGGGACGTGTATCCAAATGATCCTAACGTTGTTGGAACATTAAAGGGAACAAATCGAAGTGGGTACCAGAGCTTGATTATTAATGGACATATTGATGTTGCAGCTGTTAACGAAGACGAAGGATGGGATGCTGATCCGTTTCAAGCGAGGTGCGGTGAAGAATTTATTACGGGGAGAGGCGCTGCCGATATGAAAGGCGGACTCGCTGGTGCGCTGTTTGCTATTAAGCTTCTACGTGAAGCTGGAGTGGAGTTTCCTGGTGATTTAGTGTTTCAGTCAGTTATCGGTGAAGAGGTTGGAGAGGCAGGTACCCTTGAATGCTGCAAGCGAGGATATAGCGCAGACTTTGCGGTTGTGGTTGATACAAGTGATTTGCAAATCCAAGGTCAAGGTGGAGTCATTACCGGGTGGATAACTGTGAAAAGTAAGCAAACATATCATGATGCCACAAGAAGACAAATGATTCATGCCGGCGGCGGTTTGTTGGGAGCCAGTGCAATTGAAAAAATGATGAAATTAATTGGTGCACTACAAGAGTTAGAGCGCCACTGGGCTGTTGTCAAAAGCTACCCTGGCTTTCCGCCTGGAACAAATACAATAAATCCAGCGGTTATTGAAGGTGGTCGCCACGCAGCGTTTATCGCAGATGAGTGCAGGCTGTGGGTGACCGTTCATTATTATCCAAATGAATCGTATGAAGAAGTAGCGAAAGAAGTAGAAGACCATCTGTTACAGGTTGCAAAAGCAGATCGGTGGCTAAGAGAAAATCTCCCAACGTTTAAGTGGGGAGGAACATCAATGATTGAAGATAGAGGTGAAATTTTCCCTGCATTTGAAGTAGATAGAAATCACCCAGCAGTTCACTCGTTAGTCAGTGCTCATAGAGAAGTGACAATGAAAGAAGCGAAAGTCAACGTTTCTCCAACGGTTACGGACGGTGGCTGGCTAGCTGATGCAGGTATAGCTACAGTTATTTATGGCCCAGGCGAATTAACGGAAGCACACGCTGTTAATGAAAAGCTGTCCGTTGATCAATTACTCGATTACACGAAAGTGATGGTTCAGTTTATTTATGAGTGGCTACATACAAAAAAGGAGAGTGCCTAATGAGATTCAGTGAACGTTTATATGAAAAAGTAAAGCCTATTTGGAAGCAAACGCATGAGTATCCCTTTGTAAAGGGGATGGGAGAAGGGACGTTAGAGCAAGAGAAGTTTCGCTTTTATATGGTACAAGATTACGTGTATTTAATTGATTATGCAAAGCTATTTGCACTTGGAGCAGTAAAAGCAACAGATGTTCAAACGATGGGGAAATTTGCAGCGTTATTACATTCAACGATCAACGAAGAGATGGAGCTACATAGACAATATGCAAAACGTTTTTTAATTACTCCTGAAGAACTAGAAACAGCAGAGCCCGCGCCAACAACGCTTGCTTACACGCACTATATGCTTCACGTTTCTCAAAACGGAACGCTAGCTGAGCTTGTTGCCGCACTGCTCCCGTGCATGTGGAGCTATTGGGAAATTGGCAAAGAGCTTTCCACTCAGCCTGGAGCAGCTCATGAGCTTTATAGTGAGTGGATTCACATGTACAGCTCAGCTGAATTTGGTGAGCTTGCGACTTGGTGCATCGATCTAATGGATCAGCTAGCAGAAGGAAAATCAGAAGCAGAGCTTAACAAGCTAGAAGAAATCTTTATTAATACGACGCGCTTTGAATACTTATTCTGGGATATGGCTTATGAAAAAGCGATGTGGCCTGTTCATGTATAAAAAAGCTTTGGAGTTTGAAAAGGTGACTTTCTCATATGAAGAAAGCAAAGGAGCAATCTTAGAATCTCTTAATTTTGATATTAAAGAAGGAGAGTTTGTCAGCATTGTTGGTGCAAGCGGTTCAGGAAAGAGCACGCTTTTTCGACTCATTACCGGGTTAGAGATAGAGCAGACGGGAAGGATTTTAATTAATGGTCAGCAGCATCATAGTAGATTGGGTCATGTGGGATACATGCCCCAAGAAGATCTTCTTTTACCTTGGAGGACGATTCTAGATAACGCTGCTTTACCTTTAGAGTTAAAAGGAGTAGCGAAGGGAAAAGCATATACACAAGTAAAAGAGCTGCTAAGTGAATTTGGGTTAGAAGGGTATGAACATCGATTTCCTGCCAATTTATCAGGAGGAATGAAGCAGCGGGTTTCGTTTCTTCGTAGCGTGCTAAGCGGGTCAAACGTACTTTTGCTAGATGAACCGTTTAGTGCCTTGGATGCCATTACTCGTCTATCCATGCAGGAGTGGCTGCTTGAACAGTGGCAAAAGCGTAAGCAAACCATTTTGTTTATCACCCATGATGTACAGGAAGCGCTGTTTTTATCAGATCGAATCTTTATCTTTGATAAGCAGCCTTTAAAGGAATTTCAGCAGGTCAAGGTACCTCTTGAAAGGCCAAGGTCTCTGCAGGATATAGATCGACCAGAGATTGTAAAGCTAAAGCATCAATTGATGGAAGAGCTCAGAATGAAGGTGGATGCATGAAGAAGGTAAAAGAGTGGAGTTCATCTATTATTTTAACGCTCATGTTGCTGCTTATTTGGCAGGTTATCGCTTATGTTGTGGCGATGCCCTTTATTTTACCATCTCCAGTTGAGGTGTGCGTGAGAATATGGGAGCTAAAAGATGTGCTGTTCATTGAACATTTACCTTCAACGCTACGGATTATTTTAATAGGTTTAGCCATTTCAATTGTTGTAGGCGTGGTGGTTGCGATTTGGATGAATAACAACAAAACCATTGAGCGGGCTATCTATCCTATGTTAGTAGCTTCGCAAACCATTCCAATCATAGCGCTAGCGCCTATTTTTGTACTTTGGTTTGGCTATTCAATCTGGAGCAAAGTAGTTGTAACGGTCTTAATTACGTTTTTCCCCATTACCGTTAACACGTTTGATGGTCTTCGCTCAACGAGACGTGAACACGTTGAACTTTTAAAAACGATGGGAGCGACTAAACGAGATCTTTTTATGAAGCTAAGTGTTCCAGCCGCTTTACCTCATTTTTATTCAGGTTTAAAAGTAGCGGTAACCTTAAGCGTTATTGGCGCTGCGATCGGTGAATGGCTCGGTGCACAAGCCGGTTTAGGTTATTTCAGTCGACGGATGATGACACAGTTTGATGGGGCTGGTGTATTCGCTCCAATCGTTGTGTTATCCCTTATCGGCATCATCTCTTTTATTGGCATTACATGGATTGAACGTAAATCACTGAAGTGGAGGAAATTTAAATGAAAAAATGGCTAGTTAGTTTATCACTGCTGCTTTTAGTAGTAGTAACGGCAGCTTGTGGGAAAGACGCTACAAGCTCATCAATTAATAAAAAAGATTTAAAGGAAGTAACGGTGATGCTCGATTGGTATCCAAACGCTGTACATAGCTTTTTATACGTAGCACAAGAAAAAGGTTATTTTGAAGAAGAAGGTGTAAAGGTAGATATTCAATATCCTGCCAACCCAACCGACCCGTTAAATCTAGCGGCTACGGGTAAAGTCACGTTAGGTTTTTACTATCAGCCAGATGTCGTAATGGCAAGAGCCAACGAAAACGTTCCGGTGAAGTCAGTAGGAGCTATTGTCCGTTCTCCGTTAAATCACGTTGTGTTTTTAGACGAAAGTCCTGTTAAACGCCCAAAAGATTTAGAAGGCAAGACGGTAGGCTATACGGGAATTCCTTTAAATGAAGCTCTGCTGAAAAAGATGATCAAAACGGACGGAGGGAATCCGGACAAGGTAAAAATGGCTGACGTAGGCTTTGAATTAGGGTCTTCAGTTGTAACCAAAAAAGTCGACGCGGTAATCGGGGCTTATATTAACCATGAAGTTCCTGTTTTAAAAGACAAAGGATATGATACACGCTATTTTAATCCAACCGATTATGGTGTTCCCAATTATTACGAGCTAGTAGCCGTAACAAGTGATCATACATGGGAAAAAGATGAAGAATCAATTCGTGCTTTTTGGAAAGCGGCAACAAAGGGCTATGAATTCATGAATGAACATCCGGATGAAGCTCTTGATATTCTATTAAGCAATCAAGACAAAGCGAATTTTCCACTAGTGGAAGGAGTAGAAAAACAAAGTTTGGATATCTTACTTCCAAAGATGGAGTCAGCTAAAGGCTTTGGAAGTCAGACAAATAAGTCTTGGGAAGAAACAGCGAAGTGGTTAAAGGATTCTAGTTTAATTAAAAAAGAACCCAAGCCAGAGGATATGTTTATAGATTTGACAAACTAATAAAAAAGAGACTGAGACATAAGTAGTTCAGTCCTTACTATACCTGAACGATTGAGAGTTCATAACTTTTAATCGTTCAGGTTTTTTTGGTTGATTGTGAAAATAATGTTGGAAACAGGGTGGAATGGAGCGTAGGTCACTCGACTCCTGCGGGAAAGCGAGTGGCCGTAGCGCAATGGAACGAACGTGTTGATACAAACCAAAGAGATGGGAACAGCTAGTGTTCGTCTTTTAGAAGCCATCATTTTGTTATGTCCCAAACTCTTTTTCGTTTTTTTATGTTCTAACTGGGAATAAAATAATGGTGCCTAACAAAAAATATATAGAAATTCGTTTTCTATATTAAATAAGAAGAAAAAAATTAATAAATTGTAATTGACCTACTGTTTGTGAATATGATAACATTAATCAGAACTTAATGACTGTATTTGTTTTTTAGTCAAATAGTCAATTTAACTGAAAAGCTATTGGGGGATTTAACGATGAATATGCTGAAGGGAGAATGGAAATCCATTATTTCAAAGCCGATGAATATCTTAATTATTGTGGGCTTATTATTCGTTCCGTTCTTATATAATGTGATTTTTTTATCAGCTTATTGGGATCCATATGGAAAAACAGATCAAATTCCTGTAGCCGTTGTCAATGAAGACAAAGGCGCTACTCTAGATGGGAAAGAACTTCACGTCGGTGATGATTTTGTTGAAAATTTAAAGGATAACGATACGTTTGACTGGCGTTTTACGAATAAAGAAGAAGCGCTAGAAGGCTTAAAGAATGAAAAGTATTATCTCGTCCTAGAACTGCCAAGTAATTTCTCTGAAAACGCAACAACTTTAATGGACGAAGATCCAAAGAAAATGAAGTTTGTCTACCATACGAACGCTGGTAAAAACTATTCCGGTGCACAGATTGGTTCAAACGCAGTAACAAAAATCAATGAACAAATAAAAGAGGAAGTAACGAAGCAGTACGCGGAAACTGTATTTGATAGCTTCAAAGAAGTGGCGGATGGTCTTCAAGAAGCAAGCGACGGTGCTGGAAAAATTGAAGATGGTTCCAAAACGCTTCGCGATAATTTGAAAAAATTAGCAGAAAGTACAGTTGCGTTTGAAGATGGCGTGGAAAAATTAGCAGATGGAATTAGTGATGCGAATAAAGGTGCAACAGATCTGCATAGCGCAACCGTCAAGCTTTTAGAGGGCGCAACACAAATTAATGAGAAGCAAGGAGAGTTAGCAAAAGGAATTGGAACAGCCGCCGATGGAGCAAAGAAACTACAAGAAGGCTCTGATCAATTATATACGGCGTCTAAGCAATTAGAAACAGGTGCAGGAACTTTGCAAGAAAAGTTAGGTGAACTGCAAACTGGGACGAAAGAGTTAGAAGGGAAGCTTCCTGAGTTCGTATCAGGACTGAATGAAGCTAATACCAAAGTCAATGAAGTAGCCAATGAAATTGCGGTTAAGCAAAAAGAAGCCGCAGCTCTTAAAGAGAAAATTGATTCTGTTCGTCAATCATTTGATACGAAAAAGCAGCAGCTTATTACTTCAATTAATGAAAATGAATCGATTCCAGATGACCAAAAACAAAAATTAATTGCTGATATTAACGAGTTGTCTAACCAGCAGTTTATGGAGCAGCAGCAAGAGCAGATTAAAGAATTGAAAGCAAAAGTTGATCAGGTTCAAGTATTGGCAAATGGTTTACAAGAGCTTTCAAAAGGTGGTCAGGACATTCAAAGTGCTATCGGTAAAATTTCTGACGGACAGTCACAGATTTACGATGGGGCAGCTAAATTAGCAGCTAGCGAGAAAACGTTCAATGAAAAGTTTGGAACTTTTAACGAAAAGTTCACAACGTTTAATAGTGGTATGGAAACCATTAATAGTGGAGCTAACAAGCTTGTTGACGCAACGGGTGACCTAAAAGAAGGAATCCAAAAAACGGAAACAGGAAGCGGCAAGTTAGCAGATGGTTTAGATGAACTGAATAAAGGTGGACAGAAGCTTGTAAATGGTTCGAAAGATTTACAAGATGGTTCGAATAAGCTTTATGATGGGTCATCCGATTTAGCAGACGGTACAAGTGAGCTTCATTCTTCTCTACAAGAAGGAGCAAATGATGCCAAAGAAGTGAATCCAAACGATAAAACGTACAGCATGTTTGCTAGTCCAACTGACTTGCAAGCTGACAAACAGAACAATGTAGATAAGTACGGAGTGGGCTTAACACCATACATTCTATGTATTGGATTATTCGCAGGAGCGCTTATGTTCTCTTCTGTTTACTCATTAAAAGATCCAGCGATTACACCAACGTCTGGCTTTGCTTGGTTCTTAAGTAAGTTTAGCGTAATTGGGTTTATGGCAATTTTCCAATCGATTCTTGTAGCAACAGCACTGCTGTGGGGACTTGATTTACATGTGACAAGCGTGTGGAGATTTTATGTGTTCACCATTATTACAGGCTTAACGTTCTTTACGCTGGTGTTATTCTTAACAACAGCTTTAGGTAAAGTAGGGCAGTTCTTAACGTTTATTGTGCTTCTCCTTCAAATCGGAGGAAGCTCTGGAACGTTCCCAAAAGCGCTAGTGCCAGAATTTTTCCAAGTAATTAATCCGTTCTTACCGATGACGTATGCGATTCGCGGATTCCGTGAAATTATTTCGGTTGGTAATGACTATGGGTTTGCTTGGAGTCAAGCGGGCGTGCTAGGAATATTTGCGCTGGTGTTTATTATCTTAACAATTATTATCTTCAGCTTGAATGCACGAAAATTTCGCAAAGTAAATGAAGATGAAGAAGCAACAGCTTAATGAAAGAGGCTGGGACAAAAGGTCTCTATAATCGAAAAAAGGTGAAGTCGCCGGTGCGACTTCGCCTTTTTTCAATTATTTTAAAGATATAAAGGCAAGATCTCACCCCCTTGCCACATATTTTCGTATATTCACGGCCATTAGTGCGAGGCCGGTTTCGTTTTCGACTTTGGATTTCCCACGAACAGAAAATCGTGTGAAACCTAAATTAGCCTTCAAGAATCCAAAAACTGGCTCCACGTCCATTTTACGTTGACGATAAATTTTAGCCGTTTCTTCTTCCGAAA
>NZ_KQ758638.1:0-27832 GCF_001457055.1 Priestia veravalensis
AGTGTTCGTCTTTTAGAAGCCATCATTTTGTTATGTCCCAAACTCTTTTCTTATTCGATAGGTATGCTTGTTAATGATATAGGTATATAATGAAAGGTGTTGTGCTTTACAGCGTTCATACGAAATGATACATATAAAAAACTATATTTAAGGAGGAGAATATATGCGCAATGATGGTAGAAATCAAAAGGAAATGCGTCCGGTTACGATTAAAACAGACTACTTAAAGCATCCTGAAGGTTCTGTATTAATATCTGTAGGAGATACAAAAGTAATTTGTACAGCAAGCATTGATGATCGAGTACCGCCTTTTATGCGTGGTCAAGGAAAAGGTTGGATTACAGCCGAATATTCTATGCTTCCGAGAGCAACGCAACAGCGAAATATCCGTGAATCTACTAAAGGAAAAGTGACGGGGCGTACAATGGAAATTCAGCGTTTAATTGGGCGTGCTCTCCGCGCGGTTGTAGATTTAGATAAAGTTGGCGAAAAAACAATCTGGATTGATTGTGATGTTATTCAAGCTGATGGGGGAACGCGTACAGCATCCATTACCGGAGCGTTTGTCGCAATGACGCTTGCTTTTGAAAAGCTGCTTAAAGAAGAAAGAATGAAGGAAATGCCAATTACAGATTATTTAGCCGCTACGTCTGTTGGAATGCACCGTGAACATGGTGCGATTCTAGATTTGAATTACGAAGAAGACTCAACTGCAGAAGTTGATATGAACATTATTATGACAGGGCAAGGTAAATTTGTTGAGCTGCAGGGAACAGGTGAAGAAGCAACGTTTTCTAAACAAGAGCTTGATGAATTAATTTCGTTGGGGGAAAGCGGAATTAAGCATCTTATTGAAGCGCAAAAACAAGTGCTTCAATCGCTCTAAGCAAAGCTGTTAACATTAGATGTGGAGGAGATTAAGATGGGTCGAGAAGTCATTATTGCAACAAAGAATGCAGGGAAAGTAAAAGATTTTAAAACACTTTTTTCTTCTAAAGGCATTGAAGTTAAGTCGTTGCTAGATTTTCCTGAGATTGCTGATGTTGAAGAAACAGGAACAACTTTTGCTGAAAACGCCATTTTAAAAGCTGAAGCAATCTCACGTACATTACATACTGCCGTTATAGCGGATGATTCTGGTTTATCTATTGATGCGTTAAATGGCGAACCGGGCGTGTATTCAGCGCGATATGCTGGCGAACAAAAGGATGATAATGCTAATATAGAGAAGGTACTAGAAAAGTTGAGCGGTGTGCCGTTTGCTGAGCGAACGGCAAGGTTTCATTGTACGCTGGCTCTTTCTGTACCAGGAAAAGACACGATTACAGTAGACGGAACGTGTGAAGGATATATCTTGGAAGAGAAAAGAGGAGAAAATGGCTTTGGCTATGATCCGATCTTCTATATCGAACGGTGGAAGCGTGCAATGGCGGAATTGACGAAAGAAGAAAAGAACACAATTAGCCACCGAGCAAACGCACTAAAAAAGCTTGAACCACTGATTGATGCCCAATTTTAAAGGAGTGATGACGTGTGAAACTATTGATTGTAAGCGATAGCCACGGATTACAAGATGAGTTAATCGTAATTAAGGAGAGACATGCAGATGTAGATAAAATGATACACTGTGGTGACTCAGAACTTTTGCAAAATAGTAAAGAAATGGCGAACTTTTTAAGCGTTCGTGGAAATTGTGATTACGATGCATCCTATGTCAACGATCGCGTTGAAAAAGTGGGAGAAGCTACATGTTTGGTAACACACGGTCATTTATATAACGTCAAAATGTCAATGATGAATCTTCACTACAAAGCAAGGGAAGTAGGGGCAAATGTTGCATGCTTCGGTCACTCTCACGTTGCAGGAGCAGAAGTAATGGACGGCGTATTGTTTATTAATCCCGGAAGTATTTTACTGCCGCGTATGAGAAAAGAGCGCACGTATGCTATACTTGAGGTTGAAGATAATGAAGCAACCGTTCAGTTTTATGATATAAGTGGTGAGCGTATTCCTAGCATGCAGCTGACGTGCACGCTTGCTTAAAAAATAAATAAAATAAATGAGAAGAGAAAATTTCTCCTCTCTTCTCATTTATTTTTTAAAAAAACGTTGACTTTTTAATTATATTTAAATATAATTAAAAATGTCTTTGAAACAATTTAGTAATATGTCCCAGTAGCTCAGCAGGATAGAGCAACGGCCTTCTAAGCCGTCGGTCGGGAGTTCGAATCTCTCCTGGGACGTCCAAAAAGCCTACTTTTTATCTTAAGATAAAAAGTAGGCTTTTTGTTTTGTTCTCCTAAGAAGTACAAATGAACTCGATAGAAAAACTTTTTTAAAATCATCTCATCCTTAGAGTCTCAACGATGAAAGCGTATCCAAAAATTCTGTTTAGTCTAAATTATCTAAAAAATATTCAAAAAACGGTTGACTATGTATAAAAATGGGCGTAAGATAGTCCTCAAATATAAGTTTTCTAAAAATTTTAATTAGTTGAAAACGTTAGTTTTCTCTGTTATTTGAAAGTGGAAACCTGAGAATAACAGAGAGATGAAATAATGAATTAAAACGTTGAAGAGGATAAGTAATTTTGATAGTTTGGTATCAACAGAGAGTCGGGTTGCTGGAAGCCGACGTTACCAGATCAAAGTGAACTCACCTCAGAGTGTCATCCTGAATTGAGTAAGGGTGGCCGAGTGTTATTCCAACACACTCGTTATCAAAACGAATGTTTATACATTCATGAGGTAGTCTTCGTGACTACAAATGAGGGTGGTACCGCGTAAAGTACAAAAGACTTTTCGCCCCTTGACCTATCTTAATAAAGTGGGTCTTTGTCAGGGGTGGAGAGTCTTTTTTTCTTTTTATTAAGAAAACGAAAGGATGAGAAAAAGTGGGAGCCAATATGCAAACAAAAGAGCCAGCAAGCATTGGGAAACAAATGAATGGATCTGACATGTTGATTGAATCTCTAAGAAGAGAAAATGTTGACGTCATTTTCGGTTACCCAGGAGGAGCTGTCTTACCAATTTATGATAAGCTTTACGGCTCAGGAATGTTTCATGTACTTGCTCGTCATGAGCAGGGTGGGATTCACGCAGCCGAAGGGTATGCGAGAATTTCTGGTAAGCCTGGTGTTGTCATTGCTACAAGTGGACCTGGTGCTACAAACATTGTAACTGGTTTGGCAGATGCAATGATTGACTCACTTCCTTTAGTTGTATTTACGGGGCAAGTAGCGTCAAGTGTAATTGGTTCAGATGCGTTCCAAGAAGCCGACGTATTGGGAATTACAATGCCGATTACCAAGCACAGCTATCAAGTACGTAAAGTCAGTGATTTGCCAAGAATCATTAAAGAAGCATTTCACATTGCAACAACGGGAAGACCTGGTCCAGTATTAATTGATATCCCAAAAGACATGGCGCAAGGAGATGGCGAATTCAGCTATGAAGGTGAGGTTAACTTACCTGGCTATCAGCCTACATACACGCCAAACCAGCTGCAGGTTAAGAAATTAGTCGAAGCGGTAACAGCTGCTAAAAAGCCAGTTATTTTAGCAGGCGCGGGTGTATTGTTAAGTAAAGGTTCAGAAGAATTAAAAAATTATGCAGAACAGCAAAACATTCCTGTTGTGAACACGCTGCTAGGTTTAGGTTGTTTTCCGGCGGATCATCCGCTTCATTTAGGAATGGCCGGCATGCACGGCACGTACACAGCAAACATGGCGATTTATGAGAGTGATCTTCTCATCAGTATCGGAGCTCGCTTTGATGATCGTGTAACAGGCAATTTAAAGCACTTTGCACCAAATGCTAAAATTGCACACATTGATATCGATCCCGCTGAAATCGGTAAAAATGTACCAACGAAAATCCCAATCGTGGGAGACGCAAAAGAAGTGCTGTCACAGCTTCTTTTACAAGATGGCGAAACAGGAGATTATACGAAATGGCATGAGAAATTAGCTGGGTGGAAACAAGAATATCCTTTATGGTATGAGAACTCTTCAGAAGTGTTAAAGCCTCAAAAAGTGATTGAGCTACTGCATCAATATACGGATGGAGATGCCGTAGTGACAACAGACGTAGGTCAGCATCAAATGTGGGTTGCTCAATACTATACGTTCAACAATCCAGACCGATGGGTAACTTCGGGCGGTTTGGGAACAATGGGGTTTGGTTTACCTTCTGCCATTGGTGCACAGCTGGCAAATAAAGATAAAACAGTTGTAGCAGTTGTTGGAGATGGTGGCTTCCAGATGACGCTTCAAGAATTAGGTGTCATTCATGAGCTTAATCTACCTGTGAAAGTGGTTATATTAAACAATCATTCTCTTGGAATGGTTCGTCAGTGGCAAGAAATCTTCTATGAAGAGCGCTATTCTCATTCACTGATTCCGAATCAGCCAGACTTTATGAAACTAGCGGAAGCTTATGGTATTAAAGGGCTTCAAGCAAAGACTGAAGAAGAGGCACACGCTGTATTAAAAGAAGCGATGGAGACGGATGGTCCAGTGTTAATGAACTTCTTCGTAGCACCAAAAGAAAATGTGTATCCGATGGTTGCTCCTGGAAAAGGACTTCATGAAATGGTGGGGGTGAAACCGTGAAGCGGATTATAACAGCAACAGTGTTAAATAGAGCAGGCGTATTAAATAGAGTAACAGGGTTGTTCACCAAAAGAAATTTCAATATTGAAAGTATTTCAGTAGGTCATACCGAATCAGAAGACGTATCGCGCATGACGTTTGTAGTAAACGTGGAAGACGATGGCGCTGCTGAACAAGTAATTAAGCAATTAAACAAGCAAATTGATGTCTTAAAAGTTCAGGACATTACTGAACAGGCCGTTGTTTCACGCGAGCTTGCTTTAATGAAAGTAGCTTCAACACCAGCGAGCCGAAATGAGCTGTATGCAGTTATTGAGCCATTTCGAGCAACCATTCTTGATGTTAGCCGAGATAGTTTAATCATCCAGGTAACAGGTGAATCAAGTAAAATCGAAGCGATGATTGATCTACTTCAGCCATACGGACTGAAAGAAGTAACGCGAACGGGTACCGTAGCTGTACCGCGCGGAACGCAAAAAGTAGCGGCAAAGTGGTCATCAATTATTTAACTAAGATATAAACCAAAAATTAACCTATAAAAATTAAAAACAAAGAGGAGAGATTTATTATGACAAAAGTATATTATAACGGTGACGCAAAGGATCAATTCTTACAAGGTAAAACAGTAGCAATCGTAGGATACGGTTCACAAGGTCACGCTCATGCACAAAACTTACGCGATAGTGGAGTAAACGTAGTTGTTGGTTTAAGAAAAGGTAAATCATGGGAGCAAGCTGAGCAGGATGGATTCACAGTTCTTTCAGTGAAAGAAGCTGTACAACAATCTGAAGTTGTGATGGTCTTATTACCAGATGAGCATCAACCAAAAGTATATAATGAAGAAATTTTACCAGGATTAAAGCCAGGAAAATCATTAGTTTTTGCACATGGTTTCAACATTCACTTCAACCAAATCGTTGCTCCTGAATTTGTAGATGTATTCTTAGTAGCTCCGAAGGGTCCAGGACATCTTGTGAGAAGAACATATGAAGAAGGTGCGGGTGTACCAGCTCTATTTGCTGTATTCCAAGACGTAACTGGTGAAGCAAAAGAAATTGCGTTAGCATACGCAAAAGCAATCGGATCAGCTCGTGCTGGTGTATTAGAAACAACATTTAAAGAAGAAACAGAGACTGATTTATTCGGTGAGCAAGCAGTTCTTTGCGGTGGCTTAACATCATTAGTAAAAGCAGGTTTTGAAACGCTTGTAGAAGCAGGCTATCAGCCAGAAGTTGCATACTTCGAGTGTTTACATGAATTAAAATTAATCGTTGACCTTATGTATGAAGGTGGATTAGCAGGAATGAGATATTCAATTTCTGATACTGCTCAATGGGGTGACTTCGTATCAGGGCCACGCGTTGTAGATGAGCGTTCAAAAGAACAAATGAAAAAAGTGCTTGAAGACATCCAAACAGGTAAATTTGCTAAAGGTTGGATCCTAGAAAACCAAGCAAATCGTCCAGAGTTTACAGCAATCAATAACAGCGAAAATGAGCATTTAATTGAAAAAGTTGGTGCGCAGCTACGTGAAATGATGCCATTTGTAAAAAAACAAAAGAAAGAAGCGGTGGTCGCTAGTGCAAAAAATTAACCTATTTGACACGACGCTACGAGACGGGGAACAATCACCTGGAGTTAATCTAAACCTACAAGAAAAGCTTGAGATTGCAAAACAGTTAGAGCGTTTAGGAATTGATGTAATCGAAGCAGGTTTCCCAGCTTCTTCAAAAGGCGATTTTCAATCGGTGAAGGAAATTGCGTCGACTGTCAAAGATTCTTCTGTAACAGGCCTTGCAAGGTCTGTTACACAGGACATTGACATCGCTTGGGAAGCCTTAAAAGACAGTGCTGAACCAAGGCTGCACGTATTTATTGCTACTTCTCCAATTCACTTGGAGCATAAGTTGAAAAAGACACCAGAGCAAGTGCTAGAAACAGCGGTTGAAATGGTGAAATACGCAGCGAAAAAGTTTCCGATTGTTCAATGGTCTGCCGAAGATGCATGCCGAAGCGAATTACCGTTTCTAGCACAAATTGTAGAAGCTGTCATTGATGCAGGGGCTAAGGTTGTTAATATTCCGGATACGGTTGGTTATACAACGCCGGCTCACTACGGATCTGTGTTTCAATATTTAAAAGAAAATGTTTCAAACATTGATAAAGTGTCATTGTCTGCTCATTGTCATGATGATTTAGGCTTAGCGGTAGCGAATTCACTTGCTGCAATTGAAGCAGGAGCAACACAAATTGAAGGGACAATCAACGGGATTGGTGAGCGTGCTGGAAATGCGGCTTTAGAAGAAGTTGCACTTGCCTTAAATATTCGCAAAGATTTCTATCAAGCGGAGTCAGGCCTGGTTTTACCAGAAATTAAGCGAACAAGCGATTTAATTAGCAAGCTAACGGGCATGACGATTGCACCAAATAAAGCAATTGTAGGTAAAAATGCTTTTGCTCACGAATCTGGTATTCACCAAGATGGTGTCTTAAAAAACCCATTAACATACGAAATTATTTCCTCAGAACTTGTTGGGGTGAAACAAAACCCGATTGTGCTTGGGAAGCATTCTGGAAGACATGCATTCCGTACACGCTTAGTAGAGCTAGGGTTTGTTCTAGAAGATGAGCAAGCGAACGTTCTATTTGAAAAATTTAAGGACTTAGCAGATAAAAAGAAAGACATCACAGATGATGATTTGTTTGCACTAGTAGTGCACAAGCAGGTTAATCACGATGTTGAATACAAGCTAGAAGGACTTCAAGTACAGTATGGTATTAATAATATTCCAACTGCTACAATCACGCTTCAGCGTAAGAATGGAGACGTTGTTCAAGAAGCGGCTACGGGATCAGGGAGCGTTGAAGCAATTTACAATACGCTGGCACGTTGTTTAGAACAAGATGTAAAGCTATTAGATTATCGCCTACAGTCCATTAACGGTGGACCGGATGCGCTGGCAGAGGTATTTGTTAAAGTAGAAAGTGACGGTGTGGAAGTAAGTGGAAGAGGCGTAGCATTTGATGTACTAGAGTCATCGGCAAAGGCTTATATCAACGCAATTAACCGCTTATTCGCAGTTAAGCAGCACCGCGTTGAGCAAGAAGTGTAATACGTAGACAAGAAGGGAGAGACTATCATGACAAAAAAGGTAGCGGTGTTACCTGGAGACGGAGTTGGGAAAGAAGTTACAAAAGGTGCAATCGACGTCTTAAACGCCATCGGTCAACGCTTTAACCATCAGTTTGAATTTAGCTATGGGTTAATCGGAGGAGCTGCTATTGATACAGAAGGAGTACCACTTCCAGAAAGTACAGTAGCGGTTTGTAAAGAAGCGGATGCAGTATTGCTTGGGGCTGTAGGTGGTCCTAAGTGGGATGCCGTTCCTACACAGCTCCGTCCAGAGCGAGGCTTATTAGCAATTCGTAAAGAACTGGACCTTTATGCTAACTTGCGTCCAGTTACTTATTATGATAGTTTAGCAGATTCTTCTCCTTTGAAAAAAGAATATATTCAAGACGTTGATTTTATTATCGTACGTGAGCTAACAGGCGGCTTATATTTTGGAAAACCAAGTGAACGCCGCACAAATGGGAGTGAAGAAGTCGTTGTAGATACGCTCTATTACAAGCGTGAAGAAATTGAGCGTATCATTCGCCAAGCATTTGAAACAGCAAAAGTTCGTCGTCAAAAGGTTACGTCTGTTGACAAAGCGAACGTATTGGAGTCAAGTCGTTTATGGCGTGAGATTGCTGAAGAAGTATCAAAAGATTATCCCGAAATTGAGCTTGAACATATGCTAGTGGATTCAGCAGCGATGCAGCTTATTCGTAATCCAAAGCACTTTGACGTAGTCGTTACTGAGAACATGTTCGGAGATATTTTAAGTGATGAAGCTTCGATGCTGGCTGGATCTTTAGGGATGTTACCATCTGCTAGTTTGACGTTAAACGGACCTTCTCTTTATGAACCTGTTCATGGCTCTGCACCAGATATTGCAGGCCAAAATAAAGCTAATCCAATCGCAGCTATTTTATCAGCAGCGATGATGTTAAGACATTCATTTGGTCTTGAAGAAGAAGCGAAAGCAGTGGAACAAGCGGTAGAACACGTATTAAATGCTGGTCATCGTACAGCAGATTTAGCGAACGGCTCACATTATTTATCAACTGAAAAAATGGTAGAAGCAATTGTTGATACGATTGCTGACGATTCTGCAATTGTTAACATTATGACAGCTTATAGTTAATCATGCGTTTCTCACCTTTATGTGAGAAACGTTTTTCATAACTGGAAAGGAGGAGCAAGATGAAAGCAAAGAACATTATTGAGAAACTATGGGAACAACATGTAGTACGCCAAGAAGAGGGGAAGCCGGATTTATTATACATTGATCTTCATCTTATTCACGAAGTAACGTCACCTCAAGCATTTGAAGGCTTACGTGTTGCTGGGCGAAAAGTAAGGCAACCCAATTTGACGTTTGCAACGATGGATCACAACATTCCGACCGTTGACCGCTTCAACATCAAAGATCCAATTGCCAAAAAACAAGTTGATACGTTATCTGCAAACTGCGCTGAGTTCGACGTGAGGCTGTTAGACTTAACGAATGAAGAACAAGGAATCGTTCATATTATTGGACCGGAATTAGGTTTAACGCAGCCTGGTAAGACAATTGTATGTGGGGATAGTCATACATCTACCCACGGAGCGTTTGGTGCATTAGCATTTGGTATTGGTACGAGTGAAGTTGAGCACGTATTAGCTACTCAAACGCTTTGGCAAGCCAAGCCAAGAACGATTCAAGTAAAAGTGGATGGCCAAAAGAAGCCTGGTGTATTCGCAAAAGATATCGTACTAGCGATTATTCAGAAGTTTGGTGTGAACTTTGGAACAGGTTCTATCATCGAATTTACGGGAGATTGCATTAAGCAGCTTTCAATGGAAGAGCGGATGACCATTTGTAACATGTCCATCGAAGCAGGAGCAAAAGCAGGCTTAATCAGCCCTGATGAAGTAACTTTTTCTTATATTAAAGGAAGAGAATATGCACCAAAAGGTGAAAAGTTCACTGAAGCAGTTGAAAAGTGGAAAGCGTTAGCTTCGGATGAAGGCGCAGAATATGATCAAACGTTAGAAATTGATGCAAATGAAATCGAGCCTGTTGTGACATGGGGAACAAATCCTGCGATGAGTTCGTACATTAGTAAAACAGTTCCTACATTTGAATCATGTAACACGGATTCAGAACGCAAATCATTGGAAAGAGCGTTAGACTACATGGGGTTAACTCCGGGTATGGCAATTGAAGATATTCCAATTCAACACGTATTTATTGGTTCCTGTACGAACGCTCGCTTATCGGATCTACGTGATGCAGCTTCTTTTATAAAAGGAAAGAAAGTATCACCGAATGTGCGAGCAATGGTTGTACCAGGTTCTCAGAAAATTAAACGTATTGCTGAAGAAGAGGGGATTGCAAAAACGTTTGTTGAAGCTGGATTTGAATGGCGTGATTCAGGATGTAGCATGTGTTTAGGGATGAACTCGGATTTAGTTCCTCAAGGGGAACATTGTGCTTCCACGTCAAACCGTAACTTTGAAGGACGTCAAGGTAAAGGGGCACGAACTCACCTTGTTAGTCCAGTGATGGCGGCGGCAGCAGCAGTATATGGTCACTTTGTAGACGTTCGTAAATTACAAGAAGAAGCTGTGAGATAAGGAGAGGTAACATGAATGCATTTACAGTTGAAACAGGAAAAGTAGCCGGGATGGACCGCTCTAATGTCGATACAGATCAAATTATTCCAAAGCAATTTTTAAAGCGCATTGAGCGTACTGGTTTTGGAAAATATTTATTTTTTGATTGGCGATACAATGAAGATGGAGTAACGCCAAATCCTAGCTTTGAGCTAAATGCTCCTGAAAATGAAGGAGCAACAATCTTAGTTGCAAATGAAAACTTCGGATGTGGTTCTTCACGTGAGCATGCACCGTGGGCATTGTTAGATTACGGCTTTAGAGCCATTGTGGCGCCATCTTTTGCAGATATCTTTAAACAAAATTGTCTAAAAAATGGAATTCTACCAATTGCATTACCAGTTGAAGATGTTGAGTATCTATTGAAGGAATCAAAAGCAGCTGATTATAACTGCACGATCGATTTACATCAGCAAACAATTTCAGACGAAGCTGGATTCAAACGAACGTTTGACATTAATAGCCATTGGAAATATATGCTTGTAAATGGGTTTGATGAAATTGGTTATACGTTATCGTTTGCTTCTGACATTGATCAGTATGAAAATAATACCGTTCGTTATTGAAAAAAGCTGGGCAAAGTTACCTCTTTGCTCGGCTCTTTTTTGCGTTCTATTAGACAACTTGCTAAACTGTATAGCAAAGAAATGTGAAGTGAGGAGAGAATATGACCGAGAAAAAGCGAGATAATGTAATTGCGTTTCCTCATTTGCAAGAGCGTTTAGTAGAAAAAGCGAAAGAATATCTACAGAATAAACGCTTTAATGAGGCTCTGCATTTATTTAAGCAAGCATACGAAATAGGCCAAGAGCACCGAGACGTATTGTTCGGGCTAGCTGTATGTTATTTAGAACTAGGAGAGGTTGAAACAGCTAAAACGCTTTGTAAAAAGATGTTGCATGAAGACATAGGACATTACTATGATAATCTACAAATGCTTTTAATGATTCTTATCCAGCTTGGTGAGTATAAAGAAGGCTATGAAACCTTGCAGGCTGTTATAGAAGAACATGATGTACCCGCTGAGGATCAAGAGCAAATTAATCAGCTCTTAGCGTTTTGCTTATCGAGAATGAATCAAGAAAAGGACATAGAAGGACAAACAGAGCAGGAGCAGCTTACGCGTTTAAAAGATTTCTTAAATGAGACGGTCGTTTCAAATCAGATTGATCATTTACACACGCTCCCTCTTCATCGAATGAATCAGTATAGCTTCTTCTTACAAGAGCTATTCACAAATGAATCCGTTCATCCCATTGTGAAAACCGAGGCTCTTAAAATATTAATGAAGGAACAGGTTAACCATGACTTTCACATCAACAAATTTCAGCGTGAGAAAAAAATTAATCCGCTCACTTTACAGCAAATAATACCATCTCCGTTAGCCATTCATGTTGAGAAATCCCTGAGGGAAAAGTTGGAACACGAAAATCCCACTATGCTCCAAGCAAGCTTAGAGATTTGGAATCGTTATTTATATGTTTTATTTCCATTCAGTCCGGTTAATGAACATGTAGGTATCTGGGTGGAGGCGTTATACGCACTCGCAACTGAATTATATGGTGAAGAGGTTGACGCTGAGCAAATCGCACTGATGCATAACTTCTCTGCTGAGGATTTGAAACAAGCTATTAAACACCTAAAGGAAATTGAAGAAATTTCTTTGATATAAAATGAGGTGTTTTGTTGAAACGTCATTGTTGTATGTTATAATATAATGGTTGTAAAATGCACTTAAACAAGTATAGTAGAATTTCATCTTTACATCACGTTCCTACTTACTTTAAAGTAATAGGGAGTTCGATAGATAATGAAGGAAACATTGATCTCATTATCAGAGTGAAAATCACTACTTAAAATGATTTTGGAGGGAAATATACATGTCTGCAAAATGGGAAAAACAAGAAGGTAATCAAGGCGTTTTAACAGTAGAAGTTGAAGCTGCTGAATTCGATAAAGCCTTAGATAAAGCATTCACAAAAGTTGTTAAACAAGTAAACGTACCAGGTTTCCGTAAAGGGAAAATGCCACGTCCACTATTTGAAAAACGCTTTGGTGTAGAATCTTTATACCAAGATGCACTAGATATCTTATTACCAGAAGCTTACAGCAATGCTGTTGCTGAAGCTGGTATCGAGCCAGTAGATCGTCCGGAAATCGATGTTGAAACAATCGAAAAAGGACAAGACTTAGTTTTCACTGCTAAAGTAACAGTTAAGCCTGAAGTGAAATTAGGCGAATACAAAAACTTAGAAGTTGAAAAATTAGACACAACAGTAACTGACGAAGACGTTGAAGCTGAATTAAAATCTCTTCAAGAGCGTCAAGCTGAGCTAGTAGTAAAAGAAGAAGGCGCTATTGCTGAAGGCGATACTGCTGTAATCGACTTTGAAGGATTCGTTGATGGAGAAGCATTCGAAGGCGGAAAAGGTGAGAACTATTCATTAGAAATTGGTTCTAACACATTTATCCCAGGCTTTGAAGAGCAATTAGTAGGTTTAGAAGTTGGCGCTGAAAAAGACGTTGAAGTAACGTTCCCAGAAGAGTACCATGCTGAAGAGCTTGCTGGTAAAAAAGCAACTTTCAAAGTGAAAGTACACGAAATCAAAGCAAAAGAATTACCAGCATTAGACGATGAATTTGCTAAAGATGTAGACGAAGAAGTAGAAACTTTAGAAGCATTAAAAGCGAAAACAAAAGAAAACTTACAAACTGCAAAAACAAACGAAGCTGAATCAGCTCTACGTGATGCATTAGTAGAAAAAGCTGCTGAAAATGCAGAAGTAGAAATTCCAGAAGCAATGTATGCAACTGAAATGGATCGTATGATGCAAGAATTCGAGCAACGTTTACAAATGCAAGGTTTAAACCTTGAGCTATACTTCCAGTTCTCTGGTCAAGATGAAAAAGCTTTACGTGACCAAATGCGTCCAGACGCTGAAAAACGCGTGAAGATTAACTTAACGTTAGAAGCTATTTCTCAAGCTGAAAATCTTGAAGTAACTGACGAAGAAGTAGAAAAAGAATTAGAGAGCATGGCAGGAATGTACAACATGCCTGTCGAAGAAATTAAGAAAGTGCTTGGCAGTCTTGAAACAGTTAAAGCTGACATGAAGATTCGCAAAGCTATAGAATTTCTTGTAGAAAACAGCAAAGCTGTAGCATAATAATAGTAAAGAACAAGGCGCGACTTGATCGTGCCTTGTTTTATAACCTTCAAAAGTTTTTTCATACCATAACGACACGCCAGCACGCTGTTTTGTTCAATTGTCAAAAATCCGTAGTTATGAAATTGGCTTAATAAGCTGACAATACATAATAGCCAATCGATGCTTTTCGCTCATCAAGTGTTTATACATAAAACGTTTTAGTATCTATTCCGAAAAATGTATGATAAAATGCAATACAAATCTTTTCATACATGGGAAACTCGGTATGATAAAAGGTCATGCTTTTACTAAGAAGAGGAAGAGCAGTTGGCAAATAACTCGGATTAAGTGAGCTTCCAGCACTTTAGTCATTACTATAAGGGGTGAAAATTATGTTTAAATTTAACGATGAAAAAGGGCAACTAAAATGTTCGTTTTGTGGTAAAACACAAGAACAAGTTCGTAAATTAGTTGCTGGTCCAGGTGTTTACATATGTGATGAATGTATCGAGCTTTGCACTGAGATTGTTGAAGAAGAGCTTGGAACAGAAGAAGAAGTAGAATTTAAAGATGTGCCAAAACCAAAAGAAATCTGTGAAATTCTAGATGAGTATGTAATTGGCCAAGATGAAGCGAAAAAATCTTTGGCTGTAGCTGTTTATAATCATTATAAACGCATTAACTCAAACAGTAAGATTGATGACGTTGAATTAGCTAAAAGTAACATTTCTTTAATTGGTCCAACAGGTAGTGGTAAAACATTACTTGCTCAAACGTTAGCTCGTATTTTAAATGTGCCGTTTGCTATTGCTGATGCAACGTCGCTAACAGAAGCTGGTTACGTTGGTGAGGATGTTGAGAACATCTTATTGAAGTTAATTCAAGCCGCTGATTATGATGTAGAAAAAGCAGAAAAAGGCATTATCTATATCGATGAAATTGATAAGGTAGCAAGAAAGTCTGAAAACCCATCAATTACGCGTGACGTATCTGGTGAAGGTGTTCAGCAAGCATTGCTTAAAATTCTTGAAGGCACTGTAGCAAGCGTTCCTCCACAAGGTGGACGTAAGCATCCGCATCAAGAATTCATTCAAATTGACACAACAAATATCCTATTCATTTGTGGTGGAGCATTTGATGGTATTGAACCGATTATCAAGCGTCGCTTAGGTAAGAAAGTAATTGGGTTCGGTTCAGAAACAAAACAAGCAGATCTTAACGATAAAGAGTTATTATCAAAAGTTCTGCCAGAAGACTTATTAAAGTTTGGCTTAATTCCTGAATTTATCGGTCGTCTACCTGTTACGGCTAGTCTTGTACCGTTAGATGAAGGAGCGCTTGTTGAGATTTTAACAAAGCCAAAAAATGCGCTAGTAAAACAATATCAAAAGCTTCTTGAGCTAGATAATGTTGAGCTAGAGTTTGAAGATGAAGCACTTGTTGAAATTGCTCGTAAAGCAATTGAACGTAAAACAGGTGCACGTGGTCTACGTTCAATCATTGAAGGTATTATGCTAGAAGTGATGTATGATTTACCGTCTCGTGAAGACATTGTTAAATGTATTATCACTGGAGAAACGGTTCGTGATCAAGTAGCACCTAAGTTTATTTTAGAAGATGGTTCAACGGTTGAACAAGGAAGTAAAACATCTGCTTAATAAATAAGAAGACAGAGCGTTAGTTTTTAACGTTCTGTCTTTTTTTATTTTATGAAGAATTTTATGCTAAATTTGTTTATTCCACCTGTTGCAAGGAGATAATAACAAATAATTATCTTAACAATTGTTGCAGGAGGTTACTTATGAATTGGACGAATATTGCCTTAATGGTTCAGCTATTCTTTGGTATCATTATTGGCTTGTACTTTTGGAATTTATTGCGCAATCAGCGCACACAAAAAGTATCAATTGATCGGGAATCAAAAAAAGAAATGGATCAATTGCGAAAGATGCGTGCCATTTCACTAACTGAACCATTAGCAGAAAGAGTTAGACCGTCAAGTTTTCATGATATTGTGGGACAAGAAGACGGCATTCGTGCTTTAAAAGCCGCGCTATGTGGCCCAAATCCACAGCACGTTATCGTATATGGACCTCCAGGCGTAGGGAAAACGGCAGCAGCTCGTCTTGTACTAGAAGAAGCAAAAAAAAATCAAAAGTCTCCTTTCAAAAAAGGATCAGTATTTGTAGAACTTGATGCGACGACAGCTCGTTTTGATGAACGAGGGATTGCTGATCCTCTTATCGGATCTGTACATGACCCTATCTATCAAGGAGCGGGGGCTATGGGACAAGCTGGAATTCCTCAGCCAAAGCAAGGTGCTGTAACGGATGCTCACGGAGGAATTTTATTCATTGATGAAATTGGTGAACTACACCCTATTCAAATGAACAAATTACTAAAGGTATTAGAAGACAGAAAAGTATTTATGGAAAGTGCGTATTATAGCGAAGAAAATGCACAAATTCCGACTCATATTCACGATATTTTTCAAAATGGACTCCCTGCTGATTTTCGTTTAATTGGGGCAACAACGAGAACACCGAGTGAAATTCCGCCAGCCATTCGCTCACGCTGTGTTGAAGTGTTTTTTCGCGAGCTTGATCAAGATGAAATCATTAGCGTTGCGAAAAAAGCCGCTCAAAAAGTACAAATGGAAGTAACAGATAAAGGGCTGTCTATGTTGTCTACATATGCTCGCAATGGGCGAGAAACAGTTAATATGATGCAAATTGCAGCTGGATTGGCAATTTCAGAAGATCGTAAAGACATAAAGAATGAAGATATTGAATGGATTATTCATTCAAGTCAGCTAACTCCACGTCACGAGCCGAAGATTCCAGAACAAGAACAAGTAGGATTAATTAATGGATTAGCTGTATATGGACCTAATTCAGGTGCGTTATTAGAAATTGAAGTAAAAGCAATGAAAGCAAAAGAAAAAGGAAATATTACCATTACGGGGATAGTAGAAGAAGAAAACATCAATGGGCAAGGAAAATCCGTACGAAGAAAAAGTATGGCCAGAAGTTCAATTGAAAATGTCATTACTGTGCTGCGCTCCATGGCTGTGCCTGCCGATGAATATGATATTCATGTGAACTTTCCAGGAGGAGTGCCAATTGATGGACCTTCCGCAGGAATTGCGATGGCAACAGGCATTTATTCTGCTATCTATGAAGTGCCGATCAAACATACAGTTGCAATGACTGGAGAGATTGGACTGCACGGAAATGTTAAACCAATCGGAGGCGTCATTCCTAAAATTAAAGCGGCAAAGCAGGCAGGGGTAACTCATGTAATCGTTCCGAAGGATAATATGAATGGAATGGTGGAACAGATTCGAGGAATTGACATTTTACCAGTGACTCAACTAGCAGATGTTTTAAAATATGCACTCTTACCAATACAAGATCACGTTGCTCACCTATCAAAAGAAGCCGGGGTGCCAAAGCGCGAATTCATGTAATATTAGCGACATTTAGTTAGAAAATTTTTTTATATGAATATCATCTGCCTTTTTCGCGTATAAAACCTTTATACACGCTTTACGAAAAAGGCTTTTTCTATGTGAAAAAGATATTTACTTCGCTTTGCATTGCAAAGACTTCACATGGTACAATTAATAATTACTATTATTAGACATGCCAAGTTAAATAGGATAAAATTGAAGCAGAATTTATCCCTTACATACTATGGAATAAACGGGCATTGGAGGTGTTCATTGAATGACGAAAAATGAAACAATTCGCATTCCACTTTTACCTTTACGTGGGTTGATTGTCTATCCAACTATGGTATTGCATTTAGATGTTGGAAGAGATAAATCCGTGCAGGCTTTAGAAAAAGCAATGATGGACGACCACTTGGTGTGCTTAGTTTCTCAAAAGGAAATGGGCATCGATGAACCAGCGGTTGATGACTTATATAAAATGGGTACTTTAGCAAAGATTAAGCAAATGTTAAAGTTGCCAAATGGCACGATGAGAGTATTAGTTGAAGGATTAAACCGTATTGAAGTCAAGGAAATAATTGAAGAAGAAGGTTGCTTCCTGGCTGATGTAATGAAATACAATGAAGAACATGAAACAGATGTGGAAGACAAAGCGCTAATGCGCACGCTTTTAGATTACTTTGAACAATACATAAAGCTATCTAAAAAGGTATCCGTTGAGACGTTTTCAACCGTAACAGACATTGAGGAACCGGGACGGTTAGCCGATATTATTGCTTCGCATTTGCCGATTAAAATTCAATTGAAGCAAGAAGTTCTTGAAACTGAAGATGTAAAAGAGCGCTTGAACATGCTCATTTCTTACATTCAAGATGAACAAGAAGTGCTACAACTTGAAAAGAAAATTGGACAACGTGTGAAAAAGTCGATGGAGCGTACTCAAAAAGAATACTATCTTCGTGAGCAAATGAAGGCTATTCAAAAAGAGCTAGGCGATAAAGAGGGTAAAGGCGGAGAAGTTGCTACACTTCGAGAAAAGATTGAAGAAAGTGGTATGCCTGAGCGCGTGATGATGACTGCGTTAAAAGAACTAGATCGCTATGAAAAAATTCCCGCTACTTCTGCAGAAAGCTCGGTTATTCGTAACTATATCGATTGGCTACTTGCTTTGCCATGGACAAAGGAAACTGAAGATCGTTTAGATATTCACCGCGCAGATAAAATTCTAAATGAAGAGCACTACGGTCTTGAAAAAGTAAAAGAACGTGTGCTTGAATACTTAGCTGTTCAGAAATTAACGAACTCATTAAAGGGACCAATTCTTTGTTTAGCTGGACCTCCAGGAGTAGGTAAAACGTCTCTAGCACGTTCTATTGCGACGGCGTTAAATCGGAATTTTGTCCGCGTATCGCTCGGTGGCGTGCGTGATGAATCTGAAATTCGAGGCCATCGCCGTACGTATGTAGGCGCGATGCCTGGACGTATTATTCAAGGAATGAAAAAAGCTGGTACAGTCAACCCTGTCTTTTTATTAGATGAGATTGATAAAATGTCTAATGACTTCCGTGGAGACCCATCTTCTGCTATGCTTGAAGTCTTGGATCCGGAGCAAAACCATAATTTTAGCGATCACTATATTGAAGAAACGTATGACTTATCAAAAGTGATGTTTGTAGCTACTGCTAATAATTTAGCGACGATTCCAGGACCTTTACGCGACAGAATGGAAATCATTAATATTGCTGGCTATACAGAGCTTGAAAAACTTGAAATTGCTAAGCGTCATTTAGCAGTGAGACAGTTAGAAAACCATGGTCTGAAAAAAGCTGACCTTCAAATTCGAGAAGATGCTCTAGTAGCAATCATTCGTCTTTATACGAGAGAAGCGGGCGTTCGTAACCTCGAGCGTGAAATTGCATCTATTTGTCGTAAAGCTGCTCGCATTATCGTATCTGGAGATAAAAAGCGCGTAGTCGTAACTGAAAAGAACTTAGAAGAATTTTTAGGAAAAGCAAGGTTTCGCTATGGGCAAGCTGAATCTGAAAACCAAGTTGGTGTTGCAACAGGGTTAGCTTACACAACTGTGGGAGGAGATACGCTTGCAATTGAAGTTAGTCTATCTCCTGGAAAAGGTCGCCTTGTACTAACAGGGAAACTTGGTGATGTGATGAAAGAGTCTGCTCAAGCAGCTTTTAGTTACATTCGTTCAAAAGCGGAAGAGCTAGGAATTGATGAAAAGTTCCATGAGAAATATGACATTCATATTCATGTGCCAGAAGGAGCTGTGCCAAAAGATGGACCTTCGGCAGGAATTACAATTGCAACAGCTTTAACTTCAGCTTTAACAGGTAGACCGGTAAGAAGAGAGGTAGGAATGACGGGTGAGATTACGCTTAGAGGTCGCGTCTTACCAATCGGTGGATTAAAAGAAAAATCATTAAGTGCACATCGTGCTGGACTTACAAAAATCTTAATCCCTCAAGACAACGAGCGTGATATTGAAGATATTCCAGATAGTGTACAAGAACAGTTGGACATCGTACTTGTATCTCATTTAGATCAAGTATTGGAACATGCATTAGTAGGAGAGGTAAAATGAAAGTAACCCAAGCGGAAATTGTTATCAGCGCAGTAAAGCCTGATCAATATCCAAAAGAAAACTTGCCAGAATTTGCTTTGGCTGGTCGATCAAATGTAGGAAAATCATCATTTATTAATAAAATGCTTAACCGTAAAAACTTAGCACGTACATCGTCAAAGCCTGGAAAAACACAAACGTTAAATTTTTATTTAATCAATGAAATGATGCATTTTGTTGATGTTCCAGGCTACGGGTTTGCTAAAGTGTCTAAGACAGAGCGTGAAGCATGGGGCAAGATGATTGAAACATATTTAACGGATCGCGATCAGCTAAAAGCGGTGTTATTAATTATTGATTTACGTCACGCGCCGTCTAAAGATGATGTCATGATGTACAATTTCTTAAAGCATTACGAAATTCCTGTAATGGTTATTGCCACAAAAGCGGATAAAATCCCGAAAGGTAAATGGCAAAAGCACTTAAAAGTTGTACGTGATACGTTAGAGCTAGAAGCCGAAGATGAACTCATTCTATTTTCATCTGAAACTGGTCAAGGAAAAGATCAATCGTGGAGATCACTTCAATACCGCATGAATAATTAACAAAAAAAGGTTGAAACGAAAAGCGCTCGCTTTTCGTTTCAACCTTTTTTACATATATTACTTACGTTTGGAAAATAATAAATATAAGCCAATGAGTAGGAATAGAATAGGCCAAAAGGTAGCTAGGTAATTCACACCGTTTTCAACCGCTGGGGCAAACTGATTTAAATTATTTGAAAACATCATAAACAGCGCAATGAGTAATAAAAGAATACCTTGAAATAGGCCGGTTTTACTCTTTTTCGCACTCAGTAAAAAGCTCAGTGCAATCATTAAAATGACCATGCTAGTATGTTGAGGCCAGAACGGCAGCCAGTCACTTACATAAAAATGACCGCCTAATGTAATTAATATGTAGCTTGCTAGTACGTTAGAATAGTCTTGCGAAATGCGACATTGTGCCCCAAGCGCAACTCCGACTAAAACGAGCAGGAGAGGCCAGGTGTATAAGTGTTCTGCGATTTTTAAGTTAAGCTCGTCTACTAGAAAAAAGATTCCAAATCCAACTAATAAAACTCCGAAAAAAATTGACTGTTTCTTCATCGTAACCTCCTGGTGTGATTAAACAGGAAAAGTGATAAATCACTGCTTTTTTGATACAATTTATTATGGATAATCGTTAATATCTTAACACATGTTTTCAAAGACTGTTCACATTTTTTTTAAGAACGAGTAGGGAAACATGTTATAATAGAGATAGATAAAAGGACAGTAATTTAATTTTTTATTGAAGGGGGTATGTACAAGTGCATATTATAGCAGTCGGCTTAAATTATCGAACAGCCCCTGTTGAAATAAGGGAAAAGCTTAGCTTTAAAGAACAAGAGTTAGGCTCTGCAATGAAAGCTTTAAGTAGTCAAAAGAGTATCTTAGAAAACATTATTGTGTCAACATGTAATCGTACGGAGATCTATGCAGTAGTGGATCAGTTACACACAGGGCGTTACTATGTAAAAGCCTTTTTGGCAGAGTGGTTTGAACTAGATAAAGACGAGTTTTCACCTTTTTTAACAATTGCTGAAAACGATGGTGCTATTGAGCATTTGTATCGAGTAAGCTGTGGGTTAGACTCAATGGTTGTAGGTGAAACACAGATTCTTGGACAGGTACGTTCAAGCTTTTTACTTGCTCAACAAAATCAAACAATTGGAACGGTATTTAATCAATTGTTTAAGCAAGCTATTACACTAGCCAAGCGTGCGCACAGCGAGACAGAGATTGGAGCCAATGCTGTTTCAGTGAGTTACGCTGCGGTTGAGTTAGCGAAAAAAATTTTTGGTGATTTGTCATCGAAGCATGTGCTTATTCTAGGTGCAGGTAAAATGGGCGAGCTTGCTTTGCAGAACTTATACGGCAGCGGTGCTCAAAAAGTAACGGTTGTAAATCGTACATTCGAAAAAGCAGAAGAACTTGCTAAGCGCTTTTCTGGTCAAGCGAAACAGCTAAACGAACTTCAATGTGCGTTAATTGAAGCTGATATTTTAATTAGCTCTACGGGAGCTAGTACGTTTGTCGTATCAAAAGATATGATGAAGCAAGTAGAGCGCATGCGCAAAGGACGACCTCTTTTTATGGTTGATATCGCGGTTCCGCGTGATTTGGATCCTGCACTTGCAGAGCTTGATAGCGTCTTTTTATATGATATTGATGACTTACAAGGGATTGTGGATGCGAATTTACAAGAACGCAAAAAGGCTGCTGAAACAATCGAGTTAATGATTGAAGCTGAAATTGTTGATTTTAAAATGTGGCTAGGTCGTCTTGGGGTTGTGCCTGTTATTTCAGCTCTTCGTGAGAAAGCACTAACTATTCAGGCTGATACGATGGCTAGTATTAATCGCAAGCTTCCGAATTTGTCTGAGCGTGAACGAAAAGTGCTGAACAAACATACGAAAAGCATCATAAATCAACTGCTGCGAGATCCGATTTTACATGCAAAAGAATTGGCTGGAGAGCAGCATGCTGAAGAGTCGTTAGAATTGTTCATGAAGATTTTTAATATTGAACAAGAAGTGGAAGCTCAAAAGCAAAAAGAATCTCATCATGAGCTACCCGTAACTCCTCAACAAGTAGCTTACCAGTCGTAAGTGAGGCTTTGATATGGTTGATATCTCATTGACCAGAATTTATGAATTAATTGTAATTTTATACGCGGTCAGTGTTTTGCTTTATTTCATTGACTTTGTACAGCATAACCGGAAGGCAAATAAAGTAGCCTTCTGGTTACTTTCTATTGTGTGGTTTTTACAAACAATCTTTTTGTTTTTACGAATGTGGGAAACCGATAGAGTCCCAATCTTAACAATTTCAGAGGGCCTGTACTTCTATGCGTGGGTGCTCATTACGCTATCGTTAGTCATCAATCGTTTATTTAGAGTTGATTTTGTCGTGTTCTTTACGAATGCGATTGGCTTTTTAATCATGGCGATTCATACGTTTGCACCAATGGAAACACAAACGTCGGTTGAAGCAGAACGATTGGTATCGGAACTTTTAATTTTTCACATCACAATGGCTATTTTATCTTATGGAGCTTTTTCCATTTCTTTTGTTTTCTCAGCTTTGTACCTTGTACAGTATGATTTGCTGAAAAAGAAAAAATGGAACAAGCGACTGATGCGCATTGAGGATTTAACGAAGCTGGATTATCTGTCTTACGTACTGATCTTAATTGGTGTACCTCTATTGTTGCTTTCCTTGATGCTTGGGTTAATATGGGCGTATATTAAAGTAGTCGATTTTCACTGGTATGATACAAAGGTATTAGGTTCGTTCTTTATGCTCCTTGCATATAGCGCTTACTTGTATGTGCGTTTGAGAAGAGGAATTCAAGGTCGGGCAATAGCTATTTGGAACATCGCATTATTTTTAATTTTATTGATTAACTTTTTCTTATTTGGAAGTTTGTCAAACTTTCATTTTTGGGAGTCGTAAAACTAGGAGGACAACATGCGGAAAATTATTGTCGGCTCACGCCGAAGCAAGCTAGCATTAACACAGACAAAATGGGTTATCGAACAGTTGAAACAACAAGGTCTTCCTTTTGAGTTTGAGATTAAAGAAATTGTCACAAAAGGAGATAAAATCTTAGATGTAACGCTTTCTAAGGTAGGCGGAAAAGGCTTATTTGTAAAAGAAATTGAACAAGCAATATTGTCAAAAGAAATTGATATGGCCGTTCACAGCATGAAGGATATGCCGGCTGTTTTACCTGAAGGGTTAACAATTGGATGCATTCCGCTGCGTGAAGACCACAGAGATGTGCTCATTTCAAAGACCGGAAAAACGTTTGAAGAGCTACCAAGTGGAGCTGTCATTGGAACGAGTAGCCTACGACGTGGTGCACAGCTTCTTGCAAAGCGTTCAGACATTGAAATTAAATGGATTCGAGGCAATATCGATACACGTTTAAACAAACTACAAACAGAAGAATATGACGCAATAATTCTAGCTGCAGCTGGTCTATCACGAATGGGTTGGTCTAAAGACACTGTGACGCAGTATTTAAACCCTAGCTTAAGTGTTCCAGCGGTTGGTCAAGGAGCTTTAGCGATTGAATGTCGTTCAGATGACAAGGAGCTACTTGAACTTTTACATATGCTAAACGATGAGGACACAAGCTTAGCAGTTCAAGCAGAGCGCGTGTTTCTAAAGCGCATGGAAGGCGGCTGTCAAGTTCCGATTGCAGGCTATGCTCACGTAGTAGAGAATAGGCATGTACAATTAACAGCGCTTGTTGCTTCTCCAGATGGCCAACAAATTTATCAAGAAACGCTTGCTGGTGCAAACCCCGTAGAAATTGGAGAGGAAGCTGCACGTCGTTTAACTGCCAACGGAGCTAAAGAATTAATTGATCGTGTAAAAGAGGAGCTGGACAGTTAATGAGTCAACAGGCTCCTCTTTTTTTAAAACGAGTGTTGATTACGCGCCAAGCGGAGCAAGCCAAAAGCTTTACTGCTGCAATACAAGCTGTAGGTGGTATTCCTTTAACGGTGCCTGTTTTATCTTTTGTACCAGCAGCTAATCGTACGTACATACAGAGAGTACTTGAACATCTTCATACATATCAGTGGATTATCTTTACAAGTCAAAATGGAGTCGAGTTTTTCTTTCAGTGGCTTAATCTATTAAATATAAACAGTGGTTTAGCTAAATCCTGTAAGATCGCTGTTGTTGGAAAAAAAACAGGTGAAGCACTCAAAAAACGTGGGATAAAGCCAGACGTAACTCCTGAAGAGTACATAGCAGAGTCACTGCTAGAAGCACTCATGAAGGAGGCTAAACCTCATGAAAAAGTGCTTGTTGTTAGAGGGAATCTAGCACGTCCTATTCTTTTACAAGGACTTGATGAAAAAGGGTATAGCGTGACGGACCTGGTGATGTATGAAACGGTTCAAAATAAAGCATCCAGGACTGAGCTTCAGCACGCGGTTGAGAAAGCGGATATCATTACGTTTACAAGCTCATCTACCGTTAACTTCTTTGTTGATATGATGGATTCAAAACAAGATTGGCTATCGGTTATAAACGAAAAAGTGGTCGTGTGTATAGGACCTATTACCGCTCAAACTGCTGCCAAATATGAAATTGAGCACATCGTTCCAGAAGAGTATACAATTAATGGTATGATAGAGAAAATGGTAGATTATTTTAAAGGTAACAATTAAGGAGGATTTTCTCATGACATTATTACAATTCAATCGTCATCGTCGTCTAAGACGTTCAGATAGCATGCGTGCACTTGTTCGCGAAACGCACTTACAGCCGGAAGACTTTATTTATCCAATCTTTGTAATTGAAGGAGAAAATAAGCGCAATGCAGTTCAATCCATGCCAGGCGTAGATCAAGTATCGCTTGATTTATTAAGTAGAGAAATGCAGGAGCTTGTCGATTTGGGAATTCAGTCCGTTATTGTTTTTGGCGTGCCAGCTGAAAAAGATGCTGTTGGTTCGCAAGCTTATCATGATCATGGAATCGTTCAAAAAGCAATTCGTCAAATTAAAGAAGAGTTCCCTGAACTTGTCGTTATTGCAGACACTTGCTTATGTCAATATACCGATCATGGACATTGTGGCATTATTGAAGAAGGAAAAATCTTAAATGACCCAACGCTTGATTTGCTAGCAAGAACAGCGGTTAGTCAAGCAAGAGCTGGCGCTGATATCATTGCACCTTCTAACATGATGGATGGGTTCGTAGCGGCTATTCGTCATGGTTTAGACGAAGCAGGTTTCGAAGATATTCCTATTATGTCTTACGCTGTAAAATATGCGTCAGCTTTCTACGGTCCTTTCCGTGATGCAGCACATTCTTCTCCGCAATTTGGAGATCGTAAAACGTACCAAATGGACCCAGCCAATCGCTTAGAAGCTCTTCGTGAAGCGGATTCTGACGTAGCCGAAGGTGCAGACTTCTTAATTGTAAAACCAGCGCTTTCTTACTTAGATATTATGCGTGATGTAAAAAATAACTTTAACCTACCTGTCGTGGCTTATAACGTAAGTGGAGAATACTCCATGATTAAAGCAGCTGCACAAAATGGATGGGTGAATGAAAAAGAGATTGTACTAGAAAAGCTTACAAGTATGAAGCGTGCTGGAGCAGATTTAATCATTACGTATCATGCGAAAGATGCTGTTCGCTGGCTAAAAGATAACTAAAAGGAGTGTTTGTTCGATGAGAAGTTATGAAAAATCAAAAGCAGCCTTTCTTCAAGCAAAGCAACTAATGCCGGGCGGAGTAAATAGCCCAGTTCGTGCTTTTAAATCTGTAGATATGGATCCTATCTTTATGGAACGTGGAAAAGGAGCGAAAATCTACGATATTGATGGAAATGAATATGTAGATTACGTCCTATCTTGGGGGCCATTAATTCATGGTCACTCAAATGATCGTGTGGTAGAAGCAATTAAGAAAGTAACTGAGTCTGGAACAAGCTTTGGTGCTCCAACTTTAATTGAGAACGAATTAGCTAAAGTAGTAATCTCACGTGTACCTTCAATTGAAATTATTCGTATGGTGAGTTCTGGAACGGAAGCAACGATGAGTGCTCTTCGCTTAGCTCGTGGCTATACGAATCGAAATAAAATCTTAAAATTTGAAGGATGCTATCACGGGCACGGCGATTCATTGTTAATTAAAGCTGGTTCGGGTGTTGCAACACTTGGTTTACCAGATAGCCCTGGTGTACCAGAAGGAATTGCTAAAAATACGATTACGGTTCCTTATAATGATTTAAAAAGCGTAAAGTATGCGTTTGAGCAGTTTGGTGAAGATATTGCGGGTGTTATTGTTGAGCCAGTAGCTGGTAATATGGGAGTAGTACCACCTCAGCTTGGATTTTTAGAAGGGCTTCGTGAAATTACATCTGACTATGGCTCACTGTTAATTTTTGATGAAGTGATGACAGGCTTCCGAGTAGCGTATAACTGTGCGCAAGGTTACTATAACGTAACGCCTGATTTAACTTGCTTAGGAAAAGTAATTGGTGGTGGCCTTCCGGTTGGTGCTTACGGTGGTAAAGCGGAGATTATGGAGCGAGTAGCACCGAGTGGTCCAATTTACCAAGCGGGTACGCTTTCTGGAAACCCACTTGCCATGACGGCAGGTTATGAGACGCTAACGCAGTTAACGCCACAGTCGTATGATGAATTTTCTAGAAAAGCAGATCGCCTTGAAGAAGGTCTAAAAGCAGCCGCGGCAAAATATGAAGTGCCTCATACAATTAATCGAGCTGGCTCTATGATTGGCTTGTTCTTCACAAACGAAGACGTAATTAACTATGAGACAGCGAAAACATCAAATCTTGAATACTTTAGCAAGTACTATCGTGAAATGGCGAATGAAGGAGTCTTTTTACCACCTTCTCAATTTGAAGGTATGTTTTTATCGACTTCTCATACGGATGCAGATATTGAATTTACAATCCAAGCTGCTGAAAAAGCCTTTGCTAAACTTCGTTCATAATCCAAAGAGCTTACGTGATAAACGTAAGCTTTTTTGCTTTTAAAGACATATTTTATTTTTCACTTTCATACATCTTTAATGACAACGCTATTTTGTAAGGTGTTGGAAGGGGGAGAGCAATTTGTCGCAGGATAATTTATCGGGTCTGCGTTTTTCAGTAGAAGAATCAGTATGGTTTCAAAAGGGACAGGAAGTGTCTCAGCTTTTATCAATCTCCTTAGAGCCTCAGGTCGCAATCCAAGAATATGATCAATATGTCTCCATTCGTGGAGCTTTATTGCTAACAGGTGAATATGAAACGTTAGAAGAGGAAGCACACTCTTTGCGCGAATATACAAACGAAAAGCACGTTGAATCAGTGCTTGTTAGAGAAGATGGTACAGCTGAACTATCACATGCCTTCCCTGTTGACATTACGATTCCTAAAAATCGTATTCAGAATATGGAAGATGTTTATGTATCAATTGATTTATTTGATTATGAGTTACCAGAATCGGATTGCCTACAGCTAATGGCGGATTTATCGATTACAGGTCTTTACGGTGAACAGCAAAGTCACGTAAGAGAAGAGGAAAAAGGTTGGGCAGAAATTGAAGAACCAGAAGCAGAATATGAAGAAGAGCTTGAAGCTTCTTACCGCAACACTGCTGTTGAAGAAGTAGAAGAAGAAAAAGAACTTGAAGTTCCTTACCGTAATACTTCT
>NZ_KQ758638.1:28002-73156 GCF_001457055.1 Priestia veravalensis
GAAGAAGTAGAAGAAGAAAAAGAACTTGAAGTTCCTTACCGTAATACTTCTGTTGAAGAAGAAGCAAAACATGAAGAAGAGCTTGAAGCTTCTTATCGTAACGCTTCTGTTGAGGAAGAAATGGACGTAAAGGAAGTTGAAAAAGAAGCCGAGGTGCAGAACTATTTTTCGTCCGTTTTCCGTAAAGAAGAACCAAAAGAAACGTTAGTGAAGTACGAAGAAGATGTGTATGAACCGTTTGAAGTAGAAGTGAAAAAAGAAGAAGCGGAAGAAGAACGCGAAGATAATGTAATTGAGCTGTTTCAAGCACGTGAAGATGTGTCCAGTTGGGGAGAAGAAGAAATGGAGATAGCACATTATGAAGAAAAAGAGCAGGAAGAAAATGAAATTGTAGTAGAGTTTCGAAAGGAAGAGGAATCGGCTTCAAACCGTGCGGAAAATGCGCTGTATTTAACAAAGCTATTTTCTCGTGAGGAAGAGAAACAAGCGACATGGCGCTTATGCATTGTCCAAAGTGGAGACTCGCTTGATACGATTGCTGAACGCTATGATACAAACGTACAGAGTCTTTTAAGAGTAAATGATTTAGAAGACGAGCAAGAGTTAGAAGAAGGAAGCATCCTAAACATTCCTGTTAACTAAAATAGCAATAGAAAACAGTTTTGACTTCTGCTACGTCTTAACTGTTTTCTTTGTGTATAAATGAATGTTCAATGCATAGAAAGTAACAAGGAGGTGTGAGTATGAACTATCAGGACCCTGTTAATTATCATGAACTCCTAAAGCAGTATCAGCTTGAAATTGATTTTATCGAAGACTACGGGAAGGTAAAGAAAGTCTATACCAAAAGCGGAGTCTATGCCTTAAAAGAAGTAGAGGAAGCTGAAATTAGAAGTCATGATTTTATTAGAATTCTTCAAAATCTTCAGCATAAAGGATGGATGGGGTTTGTCCCTATTTATCAATCCAGGCAAGGTTCACCTGTGGTAACCCACCAAAACAAAGGTTATTATTTGATGCCTTGGCTTCCTAATACACCTTCTGACGAACGGGATGTAAGATATCATAAATTATTTCAAGAGTTAGCAAAGCTTCATGGTACTTCTTCAAAAGAAGTTGAAGTTAAAAAGAAAGATATTGAAACGCACTATACGGGATTAAAAACAACGTGGGAAGACCGTCAAAAAGAGCTTGAAGAGTATGTAATGGAATGTGAAAAAAAGGTGTATATGTCCCCTTTTGAACTTCATTTTTGTACCGTGTATTATGAAATGATGCGGGCTATGGAATTTGGGTTTAGTCGGTTAGATGAATGGAACACCGAAATGGAAGAAAAAGAAAAAATACGACTTGTGACGATTCATGGAAAGCTGTCGGCAAAGCATTTTTTATACGATGAACGCGGGAATGGCTTTTTTATTAATTTAGAGCAAGCGCGTGAGGCTTCACCGATTCATGATCTTGTCTCATTTTATTTGCGAACGCTACGCACATATCCATTAACGAGCTTAGATAGCTATGAATGGTTCGCAACATACGAGAAGCATTTTGCACTGAGAGAAGAGGAACGTTTACTTTTGCATTCATATCTTGCTTTTCCAGAACCTTTATATCAGTGCATCATGCAGTATCGTCACCAGCGGTATAAAACTGAGCTTGAACATATGCAATCGTTGATTCGAGCATACTGGCTAACAAAAAATATTGAACAGGTCAATATTAAAATCTTTGAAGTAGATCAACAGAAAAAAATAGCAGCAGAAGCGGCTGCTAATGAGACTGAGACATAAGTAGTTCAGTCCTTACTATACCTGAACGATTTAGAGTTCATAACTTTTAATCGTTCAGGTTTTTTGGTTGATTGTGAAAACAATGTTGGAAACAGGGTGGAATGGAGCGTAGGACACTCGACTCCTGCGGAAAGCGAGTGACCGTAGCGCAATGGAACGAACGTGTTGAGACAAACTAAAGAGATGGGAACAGCTAGTGTTCGTCTTTTAGAAGCAATCATTTTGTTATGTCCCAAACTCTTTTTTACATCCATTCTAGATAGAGAACAATGGTGATGAGTGAAAAAATAGCAAGAAGGAAAACATCGAACGTGGTGGGGAAAAAAAGCGTTCGAATTCCTTGAATAATCGTCAGGGGAATGATGAATTGGGCACACGCTGCGCCAATCGTTTTAAACCAGCGCTGTACTTGATAAGAGTTAAACTGTAAGTTAATTCGTTTTTTCATACTTCATATGCTCCTTTCCTGCTTGCAGGCCGTTACATAATAATGTATGAATCATGGGCGCTAGGTGTTCAGTTTTTTTCGTAAGATCTGGCGTGTTTGTGAATAGAATGAGAAAAAAATGGAGAAGATTATTGACGAATTCATATTTTTTCATATAGTATAATTAAGAGAAAATCATATGAACATACAGTGAGTAGGAAGAGTACAAAATAAAGCACCTTTAGAGAGAGAAATCAGCAGCTGAAAGATTTCTTAGGAAAGCTTATTTGGAAGGTCGCCTATGAGTAGTTTTTTTGAACAGACTTTGGTCTAAGTAGAAGAAACCGGTTAATGAACCGTTATGAAATGAAGTGTATAGACGTCTTTACGGGAGAAGTCTATAAAAAAAGGTGGTACCGCGAAATCAACTCCTTTCGTCCTTTTATGGAAGAAGGAGTTTTTTTATGTTCATTCGAGCTTTCGCATATCGAAAGCTATATAAGAAATTATACATGGAGGTACAGAGTATGTCAGAACAGGAAGTAAAGCTTTCAACGAAGTATGACCCAAAATCTGTTGAAGAAAATCGCTATCAATATTGGTTGGATGGGAAGTTTTTTGAAGCAACAAACGATGCTGAGAAAGAGCCCTACACAATCGTGATCCCACCGCCAAACGTAACGGGTAAACTTCATCTAGGGCATGCTTGGGATACAACGTTACAAGACATTTTAACGCGTATGAAGCGCATGCAGGGCTATGACGTTCTATGGTTGCCTGGAATGGATCACGCCGGTATCGCTACGCAAGCAAAAGTAGAAGAAAAGCTTCGTCAAGAAGGAAAAAGCCGTTATGACTTAGGGCGTGAGAAGTTTGTAGAAGAAACGTGGAAGTGGAAAGAAGAATATGCCAGCTTTATTCGTCAGCAGTGGTCCAAGCTAGGCCTTGGCTTAGATTATTCTCGCGAGCGCTTTACGTTAGATGAAGGCTTATCAAAAGCCGTTCGTGAAGTATTTGTTAAGCTATATAAAAAAGGCTTAATCTACCGCGGTGAATATATTATCAACTGGGATCCAGCAACAAAAACAGCCCTATCTGATATTGAGGTTATCTATAAGGATGTGCAAGGTGCATTTTACCATATGCGCTATCCGCTTGCCGACGGTTCTGGGCATATTGAAATTGCAACAACACGTCCGGAAACAATGCTAGGTGATACGGCAGTTGCTGTTCATCCTGAAGACGAACGCTATAAGCATTTAATTGGTAAAACAGTTAAGCTTCCGATTGTAGGTCGTGAAATTCCTATCGTTGGTGACGATTATGTAGACATGGAGTTTGGCTCAGGCGCTGTGAAGATTACACCTGCTCATGATCCAAACGACTTTGAAATTGGGAACCGCCACAATTTAGAACGCATCCTTGTGATGAATCAAGACGGTACAATGAACGATAAAGCAGGAAAATATGAAGGTATGGATCGCTTTGAATGTCGTAAACAAATCGTAAAAGATTTACAAGAAGATGGCATTTTATTTGAAATTGAAGATCACATGCACTCTGTAGGTCACAGTGAACGTAGTGGCGCTGTGGTCGAGCCTTACTTATCAACACAGTGGTTCGTGAAAATGCAGCCGCTGGCTGATCAGGCAGTTGAACTTCAAAAAGGCGAAGAAAAGGTTCAGTTTGTTCCAGATCGCTTTGAAAAAACGTACCTACACTGGATGGAGAATATTCGCGACTGGTGTATTTCACGTCAGCTTTGGTGGGGACACCGTATTCCAGCTTGGTATCATAAAGAAACTGGAGAAGTGCACGTTGATCATGAGCCTCCAGCAGATATTGAAAACTGGGAGCAAGATTCAGACGTACTTGATACGTGGTTTAGTTCAGCTTTATGGCCATTTTCAACGATGGGTTGGCCGGACGTGGAATCGATTGACTTCCAGCGCTACTATCCAACAAATGCGCTTGTAACGGGCTATGACATCATCTTCTTCTGGGTATCTCGCATGATTTTCCAAGGTCTTGAATTTACAGGCAAGCGTCCATTTGACGACGTATTAATTCACGGACTTGTACGTGACGAGCAAGGCCGTAAGATGAGTAAATCTCTTGGAAACGGTGTAGATCCGATGGAAGTGATTGAGAAGTACGGTGCCGATTCACTTCGCTACTTCTTATCAACGGGAAGTTCACCGGGACAAGATTTACGCTTTAGCTTTGAAAAGGTTGAAGCAACTTGGAACTTTGCTAATAAAATTTGGAATGCATCTCGCTTTGCATTAATGAATATGGATGGCATTACGTTTGAAGAACTTGATATGTCGGGTGAGAAATCAGTAGCGGATGAGTGGATTTTAACACGCTTAAATGAAACAATTGAAAGCGTAACGAAGCTAGCTGATAAGTATGAGTTCGGCGAAGTAGGACGCGTGCTTTATAACTTTATCTGGGATGACTTCTGCGACTGGTATATTGAAATGGCAAAGCTACCTCTATATGGAGAAGACGAAGCGGCTAAGAAAACAACTCGTTCAATCTTAGCGTATGTGTTAGACAACACAATGCGACTTTTACATCCATTTATGCCGTTTATTACCGAGGAAATTTGGCAAAGCTTGCCGCATGAAGGCGAATCGATTACGGTAGCGAAATGGCCAGAAGTACGCCCAGAGCTAACAAATAAAGAAGCGGCAAACGAAATGCGCTTACTTGTAGACATCATTCGTTCAGTGCGTAATATTCGTGCGGAAGTAAATACGCCAATGAGCAAGCAAGTACGCTTGTTCATTAAAGCAAAAGATGAAGCGATTCAAGCGCAGCTTGAGAAAAATCGTGCATACATCGAGAAATTCTGTAATCCAAGTGAGCTTGCAATTTCTACGGAAATCTCTTTAGACGAAAAAGCAATGACAGCTGTTGTAACAGGAGCTGAATTAATTCTACCTCTTGAAGGGTTAATTAACATTGAAGAGGAAATTGCGCGCCTTGAAAAAGAATACGATAAGCTGAATAAAGAAGTGGAGCGTGTTCAAAAGAAACTTGGAAATCAAGGTTTTATCGCAAAAGCACCGGCAAAAGTAGTAGAAGAAGAGCGCCAAAAAGAACAGGATTATGTTGAAAAACGTGAAGCTGTTCAAGCGCGTATTGTCGAATTGCGCGGGGAATAATAGAAAAAAGCGCTGCTTGTGAAGCAGCGCTTTTTGTATACATAACGGAACCACAACCAGACTTTTAAGTTCATTCGATTTTTACTGTTGCATTCGCTATAATAATCATAATACAAAAAGAAGGGTGACCGTGATGATACAAACATATGATGAGGCCTTACAATGGATACATAATCGCTTACGTTTTGGCATGAAGCCTGGCTTAGAGCGAATGAACTGGATGCTTGAACAGCTTGATTATCCCCATCAAAATATAAAAGCTATTCATATTGCGGGCACAAACGGAAAAGGCTCAACCGTTACGTATCTGCGCTATATGCTCCAAGAAGCAGGGTATGATGTAGGCACATTTACTTCTCCTTATATTGAAACATTTAATGAGCGAATTAGCATAAACGGAACGCCAATTTCAGATGAGGAAATGCTTCGCCTTGTACAAGAAGTTAAAGCAGTTGTAGAAAGAGTAGAAGAGACAAAATTTGGCGCTGCGACTGAGTTTGAAGTTATTACGCTCATGTTCTTTTTATATTTTGGCTACCATAACCGCGTTGATTATGTTCTTGTTGAAGCTGGACTTGGTGGTCGATACGATTCAACAAATGTCGTTGAACCACTGTTAACCATTATTACGAATATTGGCTTTGATCACATGGCTATTTTAGGGAATACGGTAGATAAGATTGCGTTTGAAAAAGCAGGCATCATTAAGCGAGGCGTGCCTTTAGTAACGGGTGTAGAACAAAAAGAAGCGATAGAAGTAATTGAAGGAATAGCTCGTGACCATGAGGCGTCGCTAGATCGTTTGGGGAGTGAGTTTACAATTGAAAGTTACAGTGCTTTAGAAAATGGCGAAGCCTTTACATTACAAACACCTATCCATACTTATGAGAACCTTGAACTTGGCATGTTTGGCTATCATCAAGTGAAAAACGCATCCTTAGCGGTTCGAGCTTTAGAGCTGTTAGGACAAAAAGGAGAACTACAGCTTTCTCAAGCTGATTTAGCAGAAGGGTTAAAAAAAGCACGCTGGAGTGGACGCTTTGAAAAAGTGAGTGATTCTCCACTAGTTATCATTGATGGTGCCCATAACCAAGAAGGTATAAAAAGCCTACTAAGTACGCTGCGTCTTCACTATGAAGACAAGCAGATTCACATCATTTTTAGCTGCCTAAATGACAAGAGTGGTAAAGAAATGGTGAAAAGTTTAGAAGGTATTGCTGAAAGTATTACCTTTACATCGTTTGATTTTCCAAGAGCGAGAACAGGACAAGAGCTATATGAACTCAGTAAGCACCCTAGTAAAAAAGTGAATGAACAGTGGCAAGAAGCAATTGAACAAGCTCTTTTACACCATGCAAAACCAAATGACTTAATCGTCATTACAGGTTCACTTTACTTTATTTCAGAAGTTCGATCATTCTTATTACGCGCCTAAAAAGCAAGTCGTCACCGAACGGCTTGCTTTTTTATTTAAAATATTTCGTGAACGACACTGTGAATAAAGAACTATTTTTATTATAATGATGGTAAAACATACTAAAGAGAGGAATAAAAGATACTATGACCAAAGTTATAGGTGAGTGGATAGGATTCTTTATTGCAATCTTGTTGTTCAGTACGTTCGTTCCTCTACAAGGACAAGCTGCAAGCAGTACTCCTGCTTTAAATGTGAACATAAGCCCGTCAAAAGAAGAGTTTTGGACGTAAAGGATGTTATTTCTTTAACCTCCGATCTTCAAGCCATTAATAAAAAGGTTCAAAGTATGACGGCTGATGGAGGAACAAACTATGCACAGTCACTTGAACGAGCAGGTGATATCTTAAAAGATTCAAAGAATGATAAATATATTATCTTTCTCACAGATGGATTTCCTACCCAAGCTCAGGAAGAAAAGTATTTTAACTTTTCCGGTAACGTTCGCAAATGTAACTCTTGGGGATATTGTAAGTATGACTATGTAAGGGTTAATAGTCATAAAACGGTATATTACAATGTATATACCAATGGTTCACAAGATGCGTATATACTAGATGATGATGGCTATAGAATATATGTTAATACATCTGGAACTCCACAATCGATTATTAAAAGCTTGAGCACTAATCAAGCTCTCAGTCTAGCCAATCAAAAGGTCAAACTTTACTCTATAGGTTTTGGAACAAATCAAGAGTTAGACATGAACTATTTAACTAAGCTCTCAGAAACTACTGGCTCTAAAGCCTATCAAGGTGATACAAGCAACCTAAGCGATTTATTTCGAAGCATTACGACTGAAATTGGGCAATATGCAATGAAAGACGTGCAGGTGAAAGTGAAAATTCAGGGAAGCGGAACGTCGTTTCCTGGAAAAGTGAAGTTAGCCGATAATGCGAATGCGTATATGGACGGTGACTATGCGGTGATTAATTTAAAAGACGTTCCGTATGTATTAGGTCAAACGCCTTCTGCGACATCGTATTCCCTACCCCTTACGTTTGATACTAAAGGAACGTATAATTTTTCAGACGTCTCGTTATCCTATAAAAATTTAAGCGGTAGTTCCATTTTGAAAAAGCGCGATGCAGTAAAGGTTGAAATCAAGGATAAAATTGCTCCAACGTTTAAAGGAACGGTTGGTTTTTTAGATACAAACAAAGTAGGTCGGCTTATTAAAAAAGAAGATCGAAATAGCGAATCTAACCAATTTGATTTAATCTATACGCTTACACCTGATGCAACTTTAGAAAAAGCTGATCGAGGCACGCTGCAAACTATTAAACTAACGCAGATTCTTCCTGAAGGGATAACGGTTGTTAATCCGCCTTCAAACGTCAGCGTGAAAGGAAATCTCATTGAAGTAACGTTTACGGATATTCCCTATAACAATGGTTCGTTTAGCATTAACAAGCTAACGCAAACGATTAAACTTCAAGCAAATTGGGCAATGAATCAAACGTTCCAGAATCCAAACTGTCTCGTATAATGACAGTAATGCAGGAGCAAGAAGCGTCATTTTAACAGCTCCAAAATTACCAATTATCGCGAAGGTTGTATTAGAAGATACCCTTGAGAAATATAGTGGGGATGCATATGGTAACATTGAAAAGATAACAAAAAATACCAATACGCTTATTCAAACAATTAAGCTAAAAGGTGGAGAACAAGAGTTAGCTCAGCCAATTAAGTCAATGGTATTTACAGGTGATAAAACAGCAATTGACGTAACGTATAGCAATGACACAAAAAAGCGGCTGAAGCTTGTTCCTTCGTTTGAAATAAGAGGTCAAGATTCAAACGAAGTGATTAAAAACGGTAGTGTGTCATCGGAAAAAGTAAAGTTCTCGTTAGTGGATTTAATTCCAGGAGAAGGTGTAACGTATGAATATAAGGTCAACAACGGTAGTTGGACAACCTTTCAACAAAAAGATGAAGTTACCGTTGATAAAGTAGGAGAAGTAACGATTAAAGTTCGTGCAACGGGTGGTTTTGCAAAAGCTAATCAAGAGGTTACTCAGACAGTAACTATTCGGAAGTTAGTTGACAATATTAATGTTGATCCAGCTAGCGTGACGCTGTTTGTTGGTGAAAAAATAACGTTAAATGCATCTGTTTCACCAGCGGATGCCACGAATAAAGATGTTAAATGGATGATTTCTGATACGGGGATTGTTAAAAAAGATATACTCGTAACGGGTTCATCTAAATATGGAATTATTGGTGTGGCACCAGGAAATACGACTGTTGTAGTAGAATCAGTAGACGGAGCTGTGAAAAAGGAAATTCCAGTACAAGTGCTTGATGATTTTAAATTTAAATATCCTTCGATTACGATGGAACCAGGAGAAGAGCGCAATATAAAAGATTTACTTGTTTATCGTAATGGTGGGCTTTTAGATACGCTACTAAATCGTCAGGTGATTGAAAGTATTGTTACTGAGCCAAAGGATAACCCGTCATTTAGCATTGTATCTAAAGATAACAGCATGTTTATTGTGGCCAAAAAAGTAGGATATGGATCTGTGGTGGCAGCTGGAGCAAAAGTGAAACAAGACGGAACAAGGGTTAGCTCTAGTATGATCGTTATCGTGAAAAAAAGACAAGGAACAGATGGATCTGGGGCGAAGTGGTGAGTGAAAGCCGTGATGCTAAGCATCGCGGCTTTTTGCTGTTCAAAGTATTGTCACTTTAATCAATGGGAAAACTGATATATAATTGACATGAATCCAAACGTAAGGAGATTGTGAAAATGAGTAAGGAAAATGAGAAAATAGTGCCGACTAGTAATAAAAACTATACGGGCATTATCTTAACGGTTTCATTAATTGCAAACGCAATTATCTTAGCACTGTTCTTTTCACCAATCGGTTATCAAGGAGAGGTTCACTTTGATTTAACAATCTTTCCGCGATTAAATGCAATATTAAACAGCTTTACTTTTATCTTTCTTGTAGCGGCACTAGTATCAATTTTAAAGAAAAACATTAAAGCTCATAAAGGGTTTATTTTAGCGGCATTTTCTTCGACACTATTGTTCCTTGTTTTCTATTTGACGTTTCACTATATGTCAACAGAAACAGCAACGTTTGGTGGAGAAGGAGTTATTCGCCCAATCTATTTCTTTATTTTAATTACTCATAGCTTCTTAGCGGCCGTAGTTGTTCCACTTGCGCTGTTCTCAACGGTTTGGGGTTGGACGATGCAAGTAACTAAGCATAAAAAAATCGTTCGTTGGACAATGCCGATTTGGCTATATGTAAGCTTTACAGGTGTGCTTGTATACCTATTTATGGCACCTTATTATTAAAAAAATCTTCTCCTGACGGAGAAGATTTTTTTAATTTCGCGGTTGAATGGTTGCTTCTGGTATTACTTGAAGCGTATCAACAAGCGGTAGAGATTCAAGCTTTGTTAATAAGACGCTGCGGTCATAAAGAACGTTAAAGCGAGAATACTTTCCTACTTGTGAGGTACTAGATCGGTCGATGTCTTTTTCAGTTTCTACGTTACCTCTCACAGCATTAACCGTCAGCGGTCCCTGAGAGAAAATTCCACCGTCGATGGCAAACAGTGAGCCTACGCCGTAAAGCTCAGCTGAAGATTCCGTATAGAAAAAGCCTTGTAACAGCGAGAATACATCTTGCTGTTGATCTTTTAAGTTTTTGAAATTGACTCTTTGTTCTTCTTCGTCATTAAACGTTGTAAACTCATTAATTCGGTTTAAATTAATAGGACCTTTAGCAAGTAAAATCAGCATTCCTTTTTTTCCTTCATTACTATAATTAAAGCCTTCAATACTAACATTGGTAATTTTAACCTCTCCACCTGTATAGACGATGGAATCAAACATCCCAATTTCCTTTTCGGCGGTTGAAACATCCGTATTACCTGTAATCGTCAAATTGTTTTTTACCACAATATTCTTTGTTAATTCAAAAGTGCTGTTTAAAGGTTTCAAGGTTAAATTGTTACCCACAAACAATGGATGATCTAACGAAATGTCATCGTTTGTATCGATGAGTAAGCTTCCACCTAGGCAATAAGGTGAAGCTCTATGATTTTGTCATTTATCTACGCCAGTTTTCAACGCTTTTAAAGGCGGGAGTGACGGTTGTAGAGTCGACGCGTATCTTATCTGCTCAAACCGAAAGTAAACTACTACAGCGAGCGCTTGTACAAATTGAAGAAGAAATTCGGGAAGGAAATGCGCTATCCTCAGCTTGTGCGAAATTTCCTCATGCGTTTCCAAGCATGTTTATTAACATGGTTAAAGCAGGTGAAGTAGCCGGTAATCTCGATGAAACGCTTGAACGCCTAGCCGATTATTTTGAAAAGCAGCACCGCACGCGACAAAAGATTATCTCAGCACTAGCTTATCCAGCAGCGGTGGGCGTCGTGGCCATTGCCGTCGTCATTTTCTTGCTTGTATCCGTTGTGCCAATGTTTGTAGATATGTTCAAAGATTTCGGAGCTGAGCTTCCAGCCATTACGAAGTTTGTATTGGCTTCAAGTGAATTTATGCAAAAATTTTGGTGGGTAATTGTTGGTTTATCTAGCATCATTGCAGTAGGACTTTCACTTTTATATAAGCGCCCACAAACAAAGTATTATTTAGACTATGCCATGTTAAAGCTTCCCGTATTTGGACCAATGCTGCAAAAAGCGGCTATCGCTCGGTTTACGCGAACGCTAAGCTCGCTGTTTTCAAGCTCCGTGCCAATTTTACAAGCCATTCACACCGTTGAAGGCGTTATTGGGAACGAAGTTGTATCTCAAGTATTAAAAAAAGCGCGAACGTCTCTTGAAAAAGGAGCTTCCCTTACCGAACCGATGGAAAAACACTGGGTATTTCCACCGCTTGTGACGCGCATGATTTTAGTTGGTGAAGAAACGGGTGCGCTCGATACGATGTTAAGCAAAGTGGCAGATTTCTACGAAGCGGAAGTTGAAACGACAACGGATCGGTTAAAGTCTCTCATCGAACCGTTAATGATCGTCTTACTAGCTGTACTTGTAGGGACAATTGTACTAGCGATTATGGTGCCGATGTTTGATTTATTTAATCATGTTGATTCGTACTAAAACTATTTTCATATTTTGTAAATTATTGTATAATGAAGAAATGAATAAAATGACCTATAAATCCATTGTGTGATTTCAATCGGGATAAGAAATCAGCATGATAGGAACAAATGAAATCTTCATTTACCATAACGTTTGCAGCGTGGTATTTTCTTTACTTTTTTACTAGTTATAAAGTATGAGGGTTTATGGTCCTAATTCTGCTGATTTTTTACATATTCAACAGAATAGAGAACAGAATGTAGTACAAGCACAAAAGCTCAATGCTCATCGGTTCCATTTTCAAGTCAAACGGTGGATTTATGCAAAATGTACAAAGGAAAAGGAGAGAAGCACATGATGAAAAAGTTCTTGAAAAATGAAAAAGGATTAACGCTTATCGAGCTACTAGCCGTAATCGTTATCCTGGGTATCATCGCAGCGATTGCTATTCCAAGTATTGGTGGGATTATTCAGAAGTCTCGTGAGGATGCGGTGAAGGCTGATGCGATTCAGGTATTAAATGCTGCCAAAGTATACATGGCTTCTAATAACGTAGAAAATGGCAGTGAAAACACGATGGATCAAGAAGTCTTGGCTGAATATGTAGACTTTGAAGGTGAAGGATTCGGTACTTATGAAGTGAGCTATAAAGATGGCAAGTACGAATTAACTGCTGAGGGCGATGCAGGAAGTAAAACAATTAAATTTGAGAATGCAACAATTAAGGGTATTAAAGCTAGTGGGAAATCTTTAGAAATTACAAACTAATGATATATTTTTATTGCTACATTCTAACCCTAGGTCTCATCCTAGGCTCCTTCTACAACGTAGTCGGCTTACGCATTCCGGCCAGGGAGTCAATTGTGAGGCCACGGTCTAGCTGCCCGAGCTGTCAGCACGTTTTAACAGCTCGCGAGCTGGTGCCGGTGCTGTCGTATTTGATTCAAAAAGGGAAGTGCCGCAGCTGCGGGACGTCGATTTCAATTAAATATCCGATGGTGGAACTTTTGACAGGTATACTATTTGTCCTGTCATTTCATTTATATGGCTTTCAGTGGGAAACGCTTGTTGCGTGGACTCTTGTATCGCTTCTGATGATTGTGGTGGTATCCGATTTGGCGTATATGCTCATTCCGGATAAAGTGCTGCTGTTTTTCTTGCCGGTTGTAGTCGTTCTTAGACTGTTTGTTCCGCTCGACCCTTGGTGGGATATGTTTCTAGGTGCTGCAGCTGGCTTTGGACTGCTCCTTTTAATTGCTCTCGTTAGCAAAGGTGGCATGGGCGGAGGCGATATTAAGCTATACGGAGTGCTTGGGCTTGTGCTCGGATTTAAGCTCGTGCTCTTGTCCTTCTTTTTAGCCGCGGTAATCGGTGCAATTGTTGGAATATTTGGTATGATAGTAGGAAAAGTCCAACGCGGAAAACCAATGCCATTTGGCCCATCGATTGCAGGAGGAACGCTTGTTGCATATTTTTATGGTGATTTTCTGATAAACTGGTACTTTACATTTTTAATTTAGCAGGTGAACAACCATGGCCTTACGACTTCCGTCAATGAAAAGTAAAATAGGCAATTTGATTATTAAAGACCATGTCATTCGATATATTGAAGTGAAACAAGCAAGTCCGGTTGTTATTTCGAAACAGCATGAGCGTCATTTACCTCATGGCTTAATTCAGCAGGGGAAAATTGTGGATGAAGAGTCATTGCTGTTTATTTTAGATGAATGCGTGAGAGATTGGAAAATTAAAAAGATGAAAGTGCGCTTTATTGTGCCGGATAACCAGGTGGTTATCCGGCAGCAGCAGCTTCCAGAGCACGTGAAGGAAGAGGAGATTCGAACGTATTTGTTTATGGAACTTGGCGCTACGATTCATTTGCCGTTTGAAGAAGCTATTTTTGACTACGTTATTCATCAAAAAACAGAAAAGCAAACGGAAATCACGCTTTTTGCTGCGCGAGAAGATACGGTTGTTAGCTATATGGAACTGATGAAAAAAGCGAAGTTAAAGCCGGTTGTTGCGGACTTGTCTTCGCTTAGTACATACCGACTTTTCTTCCAGGCTGACCTCGTTCGCTCTCAGGCGCACTATATGGTTTTGCAAGTGGATTCGTTTAGCATGAATGCCAGCTTATTTGCGAACCATCGTCCCGTCTTTATGCGCCATATGTCAGTTGGAGAGTACTGTAACGGCTGGACGGTGGAGCAAGAAGGAGACAAAACTTCTCTGCAGTTTTATGGTGACAAACATGAGCAAATACAAGCATTCTATGAAGCTATTCAAGAGCTAGAGCGAATCGTTAGCTTTTATCAATTTTCTATTAATAAAGGTGAACAACTCATCTCCAAAGTTTTTGTGACCGGTGACCATCCCTATATTCATGAGTTAATGGAGCAAATGCAAGAAGCTGTTAGCATTCCATTTGAAGTGATTAACCATGGAATGAGTCGTCAAGAGTTGATAGACGACGTGAAGCCCAGCTTTCATTTGCCGCTTGGCTTGGCACTGAAAGAGGTGAGATGATGCTTGTTGAAATTAATCTCTTGCCCCAAAAAGAACGTGGAAATAAGCTGTTTGTTTGGGGGCTAGTTACCATTGCTGCGCTAGTGCTGTTGGTGGGGAGCTTTATCATTTGGGAGTATTTTAGTTTAGTAGAAAAAGAGCAGTCAGCAACGATAGCGATTCAAGAAGTACAGGTAGACCAAGCTGTCAAAAAAGCGCAGCTTCAAAAAAGCAACGACGGCAAGGAAGTTGAAGAGCTTGTTTCAGCGATTGAATGGGCGCAGAGCTACCCGATGAAAACTGTTCCAATTATCAAAGAGTTTACGGCTGCGCTCCCTGACCGAGGCTTTCTTAAACGATTTGCGTACAGTGCAGAAAACGAGACGGTAGAAATTCAAATTCAATTCGACGAACAGCGCCAGAGCTCCTATTATTTAAGCCGATTAAAAAATGATGTATCGATTGTAAAAGATGCGCAGGTGTTAACGGTGGAAGCTGAAAAAAGTGAAAAAGAGAACGAAGATAAAACGATTCAAAGTGAAGAAAGCATTATTCCGCGCTATGTTGCAACGTATAGTGTTCAGATTGATCGAAAAGCAGTAGGCAACCTTGTTAAGAAAGAAAAAGAAAAGGAGGACCAATGATGATGGGACTATCCAACAAACAGTGGATTATCGGTGCCTCAACTTTTGTTGTTATGGCATCCCTCCTTGTGATTTTATATTTTCAGTTTTTATCACCGTTAAAAACAAATGTTCAGACGCTTGAAGAGGAGCTTGAAGCGGAACAGAGAATTTTAAAATCGTTGAATGAAAGCGGGGCAAATAAGCCGAAAGCCCTTTTAAAAAGCAGCGTGGAGCTACAAAAACAAGTACCCGTACAGCCGTTTACCGAACAGTTTATGCTCGAACTGCAAAAAGCTGAAGTGGTGTCCGATAGCGTCATTGATGAGATGAATTTTGCTGATGGAGAAGGGATTTCTTCACCTGCAGGCGAACAAAGCGCTGAGGATGAAGCGCAGCCTGCTGAAGGGGCTGTCACTCCGGCAGGCTTACAGCAGACCAAAGTCACCGTCACGGTAGAATCGAAGCGATATGATGACCTTTTGACATTTTTACAGACGATGGAGTCTTCAAAGCGCATCACTCAAGTCGAAGCGATTACATTTGATGGACCACAGGATGCAAAGACCATTTCTGATGTAGAAGACCCCGTGCTGCGATATGAGCTAATGCTATCAACATTTTATTACCCTTCGTTAGAGAATTTACGTGATAAAATCCCAGCAATCGACATACCAGAAGCGGGAAACAAAGCTGATCCATTTCAAACGTTAGGTAATCATTAATGAAGTTGATACATAAAGATGAACGAGGACTGACGCTGATTGAAGTTCTAGCGGTTCTTGTAATTTTAGGAATTGTAGCAGCGGTGGCATTTCTCCTTACAAGTAAGGTCATTCAACAATCAAAAGGTCAAGCGTTCGTAGCTAATGCTATTGCTATGAAGGAGTCAGCCACTTTACATAAGCGTTCAAACGAAGTGATCTTAGATGGAAAAGTGGAAGGGAAGCTGATGTATCAAGAATTGATTGAAGAAGGTTATCTTGAGCCGCTCATGGACCCTTATACGAATAAAGAATGGACGACAACAGAAGATGCTGACGGTTCATTTGTAGAGATTCGCTTTGAAGATAATCGCTTAAATTACTATGTTTGCCTAAAGAGTGATACAAAAGTACTTTGCCAAGAGGACGGAGTAGGGATTTTGTCATCGGAGCTTGCGGTCGACAAAATTAAAAATCGTGTAATAAAATAGCGAAACCTTTTATAACAAGACGACAAATGTCTTGTTATTTTTTTTGTCGTCTATGATAGCATGGTAAAAAGTGTATGTGTTAGGTAGCAAAAGGTGGTGAAAAGGTGGACAAGCAAAATCCAAAAGTTACGGTCAAAATTAATGGTAGGGAAAAGAACATAAAAGATACGGATACGCCTAAGGAAAAGGAAGAAGAGGTAGTGTGGGTTCTTCCGGAAAAAGTCGAGGTGTCTGAGCGCAAAGTCGTTTCAATTGAAGAAGTGCGCAACGAAAAGAAAAAACAGCCGAAAAAACTGAAAGAGCAAGTGGGGAAAATATCCATCAAGAAATCATCGTTTTCAGCAGCGAGGAAATTTATTGTGATTGTAGGACTAGCGGTTACCGTTGGCGTCGGGTTTGGAATGTTTGGTTTAAATACGATTACAAATGATAAGCAGCCGTCTCCAGTCAGTCAGAGCCCATCCACAGTTGCGGTTAACTCCGCAGTGACCGATCATTCGGAGCAAACAAAAGCGACTGAAAAAGAACTGAAAGAAGACGCAAAGCCTGGGGCAACGGCCACGGTTGATGCTTTCTCAATCTATATTGTACAAGCAGGTGTTTTCTCTTCAAAAGAAGCGGCAGCAAAAGCAAAAGAAAGTCTAAGCGGAGAAAGCGTTGTGTTTGGTCAAAGCAATGCCTATACCATTGTCGTAGGTGCTAGTACGAGTGAAGCAAAGGCTAAAGAACTGAGCGATGCCTATAAAAAAAGTGGTGAAGACGCCTATGTAAAATCATATGAGATGAAAGGTGCTGCTCAGCTGGCAGAAAGTGACGAAAAAGTGATGTCCACGCTTCAACCATTTATGGCCAATGTGATGGATCAAGTGGGAAAAGTAGTGGAAGGAAACAAAGCGTCAAGCGTGAGTGAAGTTAAGAAAGAACTGGATAAAATCCAAGAGCAAACGGATAATAAAGAGATAGGAAAGCTAATTAAAACGCTAGAACAATCGGTTTCCTCTCTTGAGTCATTTAATCAGTCTAGTAAAAAAAGCGATGGTGATCAAGCAACAAAGTATATGCTAACGTCCCTTGTTCAGTATCAGCAAATTATTAAAAAGTAAATCAGGTGGCGCTTGCTACCTGATTTGTTTATTGTAAAAAATAGTTAATCTTGTTAAAATTGAGATGTGTTCTTTTTTTCAAATATTCGAAGTGTAAAGGTTGAGATTAATGAACAAAGAATTAATATTAGCCTCTGGCTCTCCTCGTCGTAAAGAACTGCTACAGCAGCTTCACATTCCTTTTTCCGTACATGTAAGCAACGTTGATGAAAAAGTTAATCACAACTATTCACCGTCTGAAGTGGTGATGGACTTAGCGTTGCAAAAAGCGTCTGATGTTGCAACACTGTATCCGAATCATATTGTGCTAGGATCCGATACGGTTGTTGTGTACAAAGACAGTATTTTAGGAAAGCCAGCTAGCGAAGCAGAAGCAGTTAAAACTTTAGAGATGCTTTCAGGAAAAAAACATCAAGTGCTCACAGGAGTGGCTCTTGTGGAAGGTGAGCAAGTTCAGACATTTTATGAAAAAACAGATGTTGAATTTTGGCCGTTAACAGTAGATGAAATTACGCAGTACGTTCGAACGGGTGAGCCAATGGACAAGGCGGGCTCGTACGGTATACAAGGCCTAGGAGCTATGTTTGTCAAAAGCATTCAAGGTGATTACTTCTCTGTTGTTGGTCTGCCATTGTCTCGCACAATAAGAGAACTGAGAAAGCGTGGTTTTGTCTACTCCATTTGAGGAGGGAAACCATTTGATGAATGAGTCATTGATAATGAAAGATTTTCCATATGAAGAAAGACCAAGGGAGCGCCTCATGCTAAAAGGTGCTTCCAGTTTATCAAATCACGAGCTTATCTCTATCCTGCTTCGAACAGGAACGAAAGAAGAATCCGTTCTTCAACTTGCCAACCGAATCCTTCGCTATTTTGATGGATTGGAGCTATTGCAAAATGCAACGCTGGATGAAATGGTAAGAATGAAGGGGATTGGACAAGCAAAAGCAGTTCACCTTATTGCTGCGATTGAACTCGGAAAGCGAATGGCTCAGGTGAAACCAGGAGTAAAGTATGCTATTCGAAGCCCAGAAGATGGAGCAAATTACGTAATGGAAGAAATGCGTACATTACTTCAAGAGCATTTTGTCTGTCTTTACTTAAATACGAAAAATCAGGTTCTTCATAAACAAACCATTTTTATTGGTAGCCTCAATTCATCGATTGTACACCCCCGTGAAGTCTTTAAAGAAGCTTTCCGTCGCTCGGCAGCCTCTATTATTTGTGTACACAATCATCCTTCCGGAGACCCTACACCTAGTCGAGAAGATATCGATGTGACTAAACGCTTACAAGAGTGTGGATTAATCATTGGTATTGAACTTTTAGACCATTTAATTATCGGGGATCGAAAATATATTAGCTTAAAAGAAAAAGGATATATGTAATGCTATGCTTTTTAATTTCCTTGAGTTATAATAGTAGTCATGATTTTAAATGACAAGTTCTTTACAATCATCGGTTATTAATAGACAAAGTATGAAAATATATCATACAATATTTGGCGTTGACATCTATAAAAGAAGTATAGAAAATAAAAAATGTTAGTAATGAAATGGTGAAATCGACTGAGAGGGTTTAGCCTTTGCATTTCGGTAAGAGAAAGGAAGAGACACATGTTTGGAATCGGTACTAGAGACCTTGGAATAGATTTAGGTACTGCAAATACACTTGTTTATGTTAAAGGAAAAGGAATCGTTGTACGTGAACCGTCAGTTGTAGCATTACAAACAGATACAAAGCAAATCGTAGCGGTTGGTAATGATGCAAAAAATATGATTGGTCGTACACCTGGAAATGTTGTAGCACTTCGTCCTATGAAAGATGGAGTAATTGCAGATTATGAAACAACAGCAACAATGATGAAATATTACATCAAACAAGCGCAAAAGACAAAAAGTTTGTTTGCTGGCAAGCCTTATGTAATGGTATGCGTACCATCGGGAATTACGGCTGTTGAGAAGCGCGCAGTCATTGACGCAACTCGCCAAGCAGGCGCTCGTGATGCTTATACAATTGAAGAGCCATTCGCAGCAGCAATCGGTGCGAATTTACCTGTTTGGGAACCAACAGGAAGCATGGTTGTTGATATCGGTGGCGGTACCACAGAAGTAGCCATTATCTCACTAGGTGGTATTGTAACATGTCAGTCAATCCGTATTGCCGGAGACGAAATGGATGAAGCAATCATCCAATATATTCGCAAAAATTACAATCTTATGATTGGTGAACGTACGTCAGAAGCGTTAAAAGTGGAAATTGGTTCAGCAGGTATCCCTGAAGGAATCGACAACATGGAAATTCGTGGACGTGACTTATTAACTGGATTACCAAAAACAATTGAGATTTCAGCAGAAGAGATTGCTGATGCGCTGAAAGATACGGTTTCAGCAATTGTTGATTCAGTAAAAGGTACGCTTGAAAAAACACCACCAGAACTAGCGGCAGATATTATGGACCGCGGAATTGTATTAACAGGCGGTGGCGCTTTACTGCGTAATTTAGATCGTGTAATTAGTGAAGAAACAAATATGCCTGTTGTCATTGCAGAAGATCCGTTAGACTGCGTAGCAATTGGAACAGGAAAAGCATTAGATAATATTGATTTATTCAAAAATCGTACAAGCGATTCGTATCGCTAAACAGTAAGAGGTGTAAATCGTGCCACAGTTTTTTTTAAATAAGCGTCTAGTTATTTTGTTAGTTAGTATTATTGTATTAGTGGCATTGATTGGTTTTTCGTTAAATGGTCGTAAAGATGTAACGTGGCCTGAACAGTTTGTGAAAGACACGGTCGGTCTTGTTCAGGCTACATTTCACCAACCCGCACAGTATGTAGCGGGTTTCTTTGAAAATGTAGGTGACCTAAAGCGTACATATGAAGAAAATGAAGTGCTAAAAGCACGTCTTGATGAGCGTATGCAATTAGAAGCGAAAGTAAGTGAGCTAGAAACAGAAAATGATAAGCTGCGTGAACAAATGGATAAAGAAAGCGACCTCAAAGCTTACGATCCAATTGAAGCAACGGTTATCGCTCGAAACCCAGACCGTTGGCATGACGTTATTGCCATTGATAAAGGAAAAGTTCACAATGTTGAAGAAAACATGGCCGTGATTACGCCAGGTGGACTAATTGGGAAGGTGAAACATGCTTCTCAGTTTACTTCAACGGTTCAATTAATTAGCTCATCCGATCGCACCAACCGCGTATCGGCTAAGATTCAAGCGGAAAAACCTGTGTACGGTTTAATTGAAGGATACGACGAAGAAGAACAAGCTCTTTTATTAAGACGAATTCCATTTGATGCTGAAATTAAAGAAAAACAAAAAGTTGTTACCTCTGGCCTTGGAGGCGAAGATGGTGTATTTCCAAGCGGACTTGTTATTGGAGAAATTACGAAGATTGAGCCTGATGAGTACGGTTTAACACAAAAAGCATACATTAAGCCATCAACGGACTTATACGATCTTGATCATGTTATGGTCGCTAAAAGAAGTACAGTGATGTCTGAAGACAGCTTAGAAGCAGAGGAGGAAGAGTGATGAAACGCTTCCTCTTACCTTTCATAATTCTAGTTATTTTTATGTTAGAAAGCATTTTTGTGAACTTTGTTGCGATGCAGCCAGCTTTTCGAGACTGGCTTTTATCGCCGCGCTTTGTTTTAATTGCGCTCGTATTTATGACCATCTATATTAATCGCAAGCAGGCGATGATTTTTGGGATTGTTTTTGGATTTTTATATGATATTGCCTTTACGGACGTACTGGGTATTTATGCACTTGGCTTACCAGCCGTTTGCTATATCGTGTCACAGCTTATAAAGATTTGGCAAAACAATTTGTTAGTGGTGCTTTTAATTTGTTTGATCGCAGTTGCCATTATTGAGTTTTATGTGTATGGCATTAATACAATTATCGGGGTATCGGATATGCTAATGGGGCGTTTCTTAGCCGAACGATTTTATGCAACTCTGATTTTAAATGCAATTTTTACGGTGATTTTTGCGCTACCTCTACAAAAGTGTTTTCAATATTTTTCACTGTTTTATGCAAAGGAACGATAATACTTCAAAAAAAGTCAATTTTCTAGTTCCAAATTCGTAGAAATGTTGTGATTCTGCGAGTGAAAAAAAGGAATTGGTAAGTCTCTGTCGAAATTATATATTCGTTGAGGTGAGCGTCTTGAATAAACAAAAGCAACAAAATATAACTATTAAAGGAACGAAAGATGGACTAACGCTCCATCTCAATGACGCATGTTCGTTCGAGGAGCTATTAGCTGAACTACAGACGAAGCTTTTGACGAATAAACATGGAGATGACGAGCAGCATGTCACCGTATATGTAAAAGTTGGAAATCGTTTTATGACTGAAGACCAGGAAAACGAGTTAAAGGCGCTCATCGAGAAGAATCGACACTTAGTAGTCAAAAAAATCGATAGTAACGTCATTTTAAAACAGGATGCATTACGGGTAAAAGAAGAAGAAGAATTAGTTTCTGTTGCAAAAGTTGTTCGCTCAGGACAAGTACTTCACGTCGAAGGAGACTTATTGTTAATCGGCGACGTCAATCCTGGGGGAACCATTGTAGCAGGGGGAAATCTTTTTATATTAGGTGCTTTAAAAGGAATTGCTCATGCAGGGTATCGTGGTAATAAAACAGCGGTTATTGCAGCTTCAATTATGCAACCGTCTCAGCTTCGAATTGCTGATGTTATCACACGACCTGAAGAAGAGGATAGTGAAAAAGAGCAAAGTGTCATGGAGTGTGCGTATTTAGATGACGCGAATCAAATAGTTATAGACCGCGTTCAAGGTTTAGCGAGTCTACGACCTAACTTGACAAGGTTAGAAAGGAGAATTTGACAGTGGGAGAGGCTATTGTTGTTACGTCTGGTAAAGGTGGAGTTGGAAAAACAACGACATCTGCCAACTTAGGTACTGCGCTAGCGTTAGCTGGAAAGCGCGTTTGTTTAGTAGACACTGATATCGGTCTGCGCAACTTAGATGTTGTGATGGGACTGGAAAATCGAATTATATATGATCTTGTAGACGTGGTAGAAGGGCGCTGCCAACCTCAAAAAGCCTTAATTAAAGACAAACGATTTGAATGTTTGTATCTGCTTCCTGCTGCTCAAACGAGCGATAAGACAGCTGTTCAGCCAGAGCAAATGCGCGAGCTGATTCTTGAATTAAAGCAAGAGTATGACTATGTCATTATTGATTGCCCAGCTGGTATTGAGCAGGGATATAAAAATGCAGTAGCTGGCGCAGATAAAGCGCTTGTTGTGACAACTCCGGAAGTGTCAGCTGTTCGTGATGCTGATCGCATTATTGGGTTGCTCGAGCAAGAAGATATTGAATCGCCAAAGCTTGTCATTAACCGAATTCGAAGCCATATGATGAAAAACGGAGATATGCTTGATGTGGATGAAATTGCTCAGCTGCTTGCAGTTGACCTCATCGGAATTGTAGCCGATGATGAAAATGTCATTAAAGCATCTAATAGCGGTGAGCCCATCGTTATGGACCCATCTAGTAAGGCTTCCATTGCTTATCGTAATATTGCGCGACGAATTCTTGGTGAAACCGTTCCTTTACAATCGCTTGATGATGAAAATAAAGGGATGTTCGCACGCATCAAACGATTCTTTGGTGTACGTGCATAAAAACAAAGCGTTTGTTTGAAAAGCTTCCACAATGGAAGCTTTTTTTGTTTCACTATTCATCATTTTTATCCTGTCATAACGATGCCGGACAAGTCATACATTAAATTATATAAGTTTAAGGACAAGGAGAATGATGAATCATGAATCGACGTGCTGATGAAATTCGAAAGCGAATTGCTGAGCGTAAAAAAAGGCAGCTTTCTACTGCTAAGAAAATCCCGCATGAACCGCTTCATACGTCATTGATGAGTGAAGAAGAAAAGTATGGACTTCCTGATTATTCACCTATTGAATATACACCTACTAAAAGTAGCGGTGAGCGCTATCCCTTTTTTCGAAAAGAGCGCTTCTTTTTTAAAGTCTTAGCGTCAGCTTGCTTAGTACTTATCGTCGCTATTTTATTTAAAAGTCCTTCCCCAACGTTTGAAAAAGCAAGGGTGTACATCTCTACAGCGATGGATCAAGAATTTCAGTTTGCTGCTGTTTCATCTTGGTACGAAGATCAATTTGGCAAACCGCTCACGCTTTTACCACAAAAGGCTGAACCTAAAAGCGATGAACAAAGCGTCAGCGGAGATTATGTTATGCCTGCATCTGGAAAAGTAATGGAGACCTTTGAAGAAGATAAGCAGGGTGTAACAATTCAAACGGGAGCAGATTCTGTTGTCGAAGCGATGAGCGAAGGAATTGTTCGCTATGTTGGAAAACGAGATGGAATTGGAAACACAGTAATTATCCAACATGCTGATGGCTCTGAAACATGGTATGGGCAACTAAAGACGGTTGATGTAAACGTTTATGACTTTGTTAATAAAGGAAAACAACTTGGCGTAGTAGCGAGTTCAGATGACGGAGAAACAGGCCTCTTTTATTTTGCAATTAAAAAAGGTGAAAAGTTTGTGGACCCTAGTCAGGTGATTCAATTTGAATAGCTACTTATCACTGCTGATGAAAATTCATATTCACCCTCTGTTGTGGGGGGTTTTTATTATTGGGATTTTTACAGCGGCGATTAAGCCGCTGATGATTTTGTTTGTGATTATCCTTATTCATGAGTTGGGTCACGCGCTTGCTGCTCACCATTTTTCATGGCGAATCAAGCGAATTATGCTGCTGCCGTTTGGTGGAGTAGCGGAAGTGGATGAACATGGAAACCGTCCATTTCGTGAAGAGCTAATCGTTACGATTAGCGGACCTATTCAGCATATTTGGCTCATTGGCGGTGCTTATTTATTTGCTGAGCTTGGTTGGATTCAAGCGGAAACGTATGAACAATTTCTCTATCAAAATGCGCTTATCTTCTTTTTTAATTTGTTACCTATTTGGCCTCTAGATGGAGGAAAGATTTTGTTTTTATGGTGCAGTAGATATGCGCCGTTTTTAACAGCACATGAACGAATGCTAAAACTATCAAGTGGATTTTTAATAGCGTTATGCCTCTATACGGCCGTTTTTTATGCAATGCACCTTCATTTATGGATGGTGCTAGCCTTTTTGATTCTTTGTCATTATCAAGAATGGCGAAACCGTCATTTTGTCTACATGCGCTTTTTACTAGAACGATATCATGGGAAAGAAAATGCAATTTCTACTTTACAGCCAGTAACTGCTTCTGCAAATGAGCAGATTTATGATGTATTAAAAAAGTTTAAAAGAGGCTGTAAGCATATGGTTGTGTTTCAAGCAAACGGTGAAGCGTTGAGAATTGATGAAAACGAGCTGCTTCATGCTTATTTTGTGGAGAAAAGAGTGGACAGCTCGCTTGATGAACTTGTATCTATCTATTAAAATCAAGTAACATATAAAGAAGGTAAGGTTCGGCTGAACGCGTAGCCGGACTTTTTTTATTGAACATTAAAGAAGTGGAGATTTAAACGTGAGAAAATGTATTATTAATGCTGCAACAAAATCGAAGCGCATTGCCGTTATAAATGATGGAGAGCTAGAAGAGATTTATTTAGAAGAGCAGAATAAGCACCAAATTGTTGGTGATATTTATATAGGTCGAGTTGTGAGGGTTGTACCAGGTATGCAGGCCGCTTTTGTTGATATTGGTCTATCACAAAATGGATTTATTCATCAGCAAGAGCTCGTTTCATATCGAAATGATTCGGACACTCAAAGAGACAGTAAGCCAATGTCAGCTTTTATTCGAGAAGGAGAAGCTATTGTTGTTCAGGTGATTAAAGAAGGAATTGGAACAAAGGGACCGCGCTTAACCGGTGTGATTGAATTTGCAACGGAAGAACTTGTTTATTTACCAGACGGAAACTATGTGGCAACTTCGAAAAAGATGGAGGAGAAAGAGCGAGTTAAGTGGAAGCAGCTTGGTCAACAGCTGGTTGAAGAGAAAGAAGGCCTTGTCTTTCGGACAGCTGTTCAATCGCTGACAGAGGAACAGGTAATAAAGAGAGTCAAAGAGCTGCGAGTTCAGTATCAACATGAAATCGTAGCGAACAAGAATCAAAAGGCACCGAAGCTCTTAAAAAAAGGCCAAGAGTTTTTGAATGCATTTGTACAAAATGCGAGTAAAAAATCAATACAAGAATTCGTAGTGGATGATTTTACTGAATACCAACAGCTTCTTAAGGCGTATCCAACATTACCTTTTTACTATTATAAAGGCACTGAAAGCGTATTTGAGCACTATGAGATTGAAAGCCAATTGGAAAAACTTTTGAAACGCATTGTTTGGCTGAAGAGCGGTGGCTATATTGTCATTGATGAAACAGAAGCAATGACGGTAGTGGACGTAAATACAGGAAAGTTTAGCGGGAAAAGCTCATTGAGAGAAAACATTTTACGCGTTAATAAAGAAGCTGCTTTTGAGATGGCTAAGCAGCTAAAGCTTCGCCACATTGGCGGGATGGTATTGATTGATTTCATTAACATGAGCAGCCGACAAGATCGTGATGAAGTGCTAAAGTATGTTCAAGACATTGTAAAAGAGGATGAAGTTCGTACTACCGTAGTTGGGTTTACTGAACTCGGTATTTTGCAGCTAACGCGCAAAAAGGTACGTGATAGCATCGGTTCTACCTTAACGACGGCTTGTCAGGTTTGCAATGGAACAGGACGAGTAATGGATGCAGAAGCCATTGCGTTTCAAATTGAGCGTAAGCTATGGGAATATCGATTTTCAACAGAAGAAGCCATTTGGGTTGAAACGCGCGAAGATGTAGAAAAATACTTAAAGAACGATGGTTTCTTTCATGCGATAGAAGAAATGATTGGACTGAAGCTTTACTGTACGCCAACGCTTTCAGCTTCTCATATGTACCATGTTAAATACGTTGGGAAAGAATCTGTCATTCGGGACAGATTAAGAAAGTAATCTTTTTATGAATAAAGTTGCAAATGTAATTGACACTTACCTTCATACTGTAGTAAGATTTAATATGTTGGTTTGTAGCACCCGTGCTACAACCGCTCAGAACAGGTTTTAAGTCTAGTATAGGCACCTGTGATGGCGAGTCTTAGTTTTTAGAGGAGGTGCAGAGAATGTACGCAATTATCGAAACTGGTGGTAAACAAATTAAAGTAGAAGCTGGTCAAGCAATCTACATCGAAAAACTTGCTGGTGAACAAGGCGAAACAGTTACTTTTGATAAAGTATTATTTGTAGGTGGCGACAACGTTAAAGTTGGTGCTCCATTTGTTGAAGGTGCAACAGTTACGGCTAAAGTTGAAAAACAAGGTCGTGCTAAGAAAATCACTGTATTCAAATACAAAGCAAAGAAAAACTATCGTCGTAAGCAAGGTCACCGTCAACCTTACACAAAAGTTGTTATCGACGCTATCAACGCGTAAGATTAGCATCTGATGATTAAGGTGACAATTTCTCGTAACGCAAACAAGCAAATCGACGGGTTCACGATGAGTGGACATGCTGAATTTTCCGAGCATGGAAAAGATCTTGTTTGTGCGGGAGCATCGGCAGTTTCATTTGGCACTTTAAACGCTATTCATTCAATAACCGGCGTAACGCCAGTTATCAAGCAGGGTGGAGATGGTGGATATCTTCGCTGTGAGATTCCAGGAAATGTTGATTTATCAGCATTGGAGCAAATTCATCTTTTGCTAGAAGGAATGGTCGTGTCTTTGAAAACAATCGAATTAGACTACAGTAAATATATAAAAATTAACGACAATTAAACAGGAGGTGGATGTCATGTTAGTAAGATTAGACCTTCAATTCTTCGCTTCTAAAAAAGGAGTAGGTAGTACTAAAAACGGTCGTGATTCAATCTCGAAACGTCTTGGTGCTAAACGTGCTGATGGCCAATTCGTAACTGGTGGTTCAATTTTATACCGTCAACGCGGTACTAAAATTTACCCAGGTGCAAACGTAGGTCGTGGTGGAGATGATACTCTATACGCTCAAATCGACGGTATCGTTAAATTCGAACGTTTCGGTCGTGACCGTAAAAAAGTATCTGTATATCCAGTAGCTCAAGAAGCATAAGCTGTGAAAAGAAAACTCTAACCTCAATGGAGGTTAGAGTTTTCTTTTTGTAGAATAATTCACCTATTCTCCACTGGAATTTGTTATAATCGAACATATTAAATAACAATGATGCGAGATGTTTTTTATCGCTTAGAAGTTACTTATGCTCGAGTCAAAAGTTAGTTAGGAGTGCGAAAATGAAAAAAGAGTGGGATGTTGTCGAAGTATTAAAATATGCTAGGCATGATTGGCTAAATAAGATACAGCTAATCAAAGGCAATTTAGCACTGAATCGGGTAGATCGAGCAAACGACATCATCAATACAATCGTGAACGAGTCACAGCACGAATCAAAATTAACAAGCATGAATATGCATTTGTTCACAGGTTTTGTTATGACTTACCACTGGTATAACCACGCGGTTCGGTTAGAACTTGAAGTGCTCGGAAACGCTCAGGATTTATCAAAGTATGATAATGAAGTATACAAATGGTGCCGTTATTTAACGGGTTTGCTAGAATCTCATATTGATTATCATGCTGATAATTATTTGAGTATTTCATTATGCACCGAAGAGCAGGAACCTCGTTTCTTTTTTGATTTTAGTGGAATACTAACGGATATGCAAAATTTACAAGAACAGCTCGGTAGTTATGAATATGGTCAAATGCTTACATGCGTTGAACAAGAAATTCTTCCAACTGAGTTTAATATTCAAATTAAGTTAAATACATGAGTAGATCTCTTTTGTACAAGCGTACAGAAGAATGAACTAGAACGGAGTGAAAGTACATGTTTGTAGATCAGGTCAAGGTATATGTGAAAGGTGGCGACGGAGGAAATGGTATGGTTGCCTTCCGTCGTGAAAAGTATGTGCCAAAAGGAGGTCCAGCTGGTGGTGACGGTGGTCACGGAGCAGACGTTATCTTTGAAGTAGAAGAAGGGTTACGTACGCTGATGGATTTTCGCTATAAGCGACACTTTAAAGCAGATCGTGGTGAGCACGGCATGTCAAAAGGCCAGCACGGGCGCAATGCAGAAGCAATGGTTGTTAAAGTTCCACCAGGAACAGTTGTGGTTGATGCAGAGACAAAAGAAACAATTGCAGATTTAGTAGAACACGGTCAGCGTGCGGTTATTGCAAAAGGTGGACGCGGAGGTCGAGGAAATACGCGTTTTGCAACGCCAGCTAACCCGGCTCCAGAGCTTTCTGAAAACGGAGAGCCAGGACAAGAGCGCGATGTTATCCTTGAGCTAAAAGTACTGGCGGATGTTGGATTAGTTGGATTCCCAAGCGTAGGAAAATCAACTTTACTATCGGTTACGTCTGCTGCGAAGCCAAAGATTGCCGAGTATCATTTTACAACGCTTGCACCAAATCTAGGAGTCGTTGAAACGGGAGACAACCGTAGTTTTGTTATGGCGGATTTACCAGGTTTAATTGAAGGTGCACACGAAGGCGTTGGTTTAGGACATCAGTTTTTACGCCACATTGAACGTACGCGAGTTATTGTTCACGTAGTAGACATGTCTGGATTAGAAGGTCGCGATCCTTACGAAGACTATCTAACAATCAATGAAGAGCTACGCCAATATAATTTACGCTTAACAGAGCGTCCACAAGTGGTAGTAGCAAATAAAATGGATATTCCAGAAGCGGCGGAAAACTTAGCTCGTTTTAAAGAAAAAATTGGAGATGAAGTAAAAGTATTCCCTATCTCTGCTGCAACGCGTGACGGAATACGCGAATTGTTGTTTACGGTAGCTGATCTTGTAGACACAACGCCTGAATTCCCAATGCATGAAGAGGAAGATTTATCGACTCACCGCGTACTTTACAAGCACGAGAAGAAGGAAGTTGAATTCCAAATTACACGCGATAGCGACGGTTCATTTGTATTAGATGGCGAAAAAGTCGAAAAGCTGTTCAAGATGACAGATTTCTCAAGAGACGAATCTGTTCGTCGCTTTGCTCGTCAGCTTCGTGGTATGGGCATAGACGAAGCGCTTCGTGAAAGAGGCGCAAAAGATGGAGATATTGTAAAGCTATTTGAATATGAGTTCGAATTTATCGACTAATCATTCATGTCACGGGGGAGGGGCTTGACTTGGATAAGGCGGATAAGCAGTTTTATTTAGTACGAGAAGATGTATTGCCAGAAGCAATGAAGAAAACGCTGGATGCAAAGCTGCTAATTGAACGTGGAAAATCAGCTTCCGTAGCCGATGCAGTTCAAGAGGTTGACTTAAGCCGCAGTGCTTTTTATAAATATAGAGATACTGTGTTTCCATTTCAAACGGTTGTTACACAGCGAATTATTTCGCTCTTTTTTCACCTGGAAGATCGCTCAGGTACGCTATCTCATTTACTAAGTGTCGTAGCCTCTTCGGGTTGTAACGTGTTAACGATTCACCAAACCATTCCGCTGCAAGGTAGAGCAAACGTTACGCTCTCACTAGATATTGCAAGTATGAAGGTTGAGTTGAACGATTTGTTACGAGAGTTAAAAAGACTTGCATTTGTGGACAAGGTTGAAGTCCTTGGTTCAGGTGCTTAACTAGAAAGCAGACATAGACAGGAGAGAGAAGAATCGTGGGGAAAGTAGGATATTTAGGACCAAAAGCAACATTTACACATGTAGCAGTTCAAGAAGTATTTTCAGAATATGAGCAGATTCCCTTTAAGACTATTCCATCTTGTATTGATGCGGTGTATAACGAAGAAGTAGAGTATGGAATCGTTCCGCTTGAAAATGCACTAGAAGGTTCCGTTAATTTAACACTTGATTATTTAATTCATGAGCATCGTCTTCCAGTAGTAGGCGAGATCATTTTACCGATTCGTCAGCATTTGATGGTTCATCCTGATCATGCAGACAAATGGGAAGAGGTCAAGGCTGTTTATTCACATCCTCATGCCATTGCGCAGTGCCATAAGTTTTTATACGGCAGCTTAGCTCATGTTCCTGTAGAAGAAATGACATCAACAGCATTTGCTGCAAAATATGTTAGCGAGAACCCTGGAGAAGTTGTTGGTGCGATTGCCAACGGGCTAGCTGCTAAGGAGTATGGGCTTCATATCGCACGCCCAAATATTCATGATTATGATCACAACACGACTCGATTCGTTGTACTTCATAAGGATAGAACTCGCGCAGTGCCATTTGAGCAAGAGAATGGTTACAAGACGACGTTAATGATTACATTACCATCGGATCAAGCAGGAGCACTACATCAAGTACTGTCTGCGTTTGCATGGCGTAAGCTAAACCTATCTAAAATTGAATCAAGGCCAATGAAGACAGGATTAGGAAACTACTTCTTTATTGTCGATATTGAACAGAAAATGGACGAGGTGCTCATCCCAAGCGCGATTGCTGAACTTGAAGCACTTGGATGTAAGGTAGCTGTTTTAGGAAGCTATCCACATACGCTACTCGACCAAAAAATCCCGCTATAAAACATAGCGGGTTTTTTTTATTCACTCTTTAATAGGTAGCCAGCTTGCTCAAGTGCATGACAGGCTGCATCAAGCTTCTGAACGGAGTCTGCTTCAAGCGTGTGAAGGTGGGTGCCTTCTGTTAATTGTGAAAGATAGGTTGCGTTGGTTTGATTAATCTTGTGTAAAAAAGCTTCTACATCTTTACGAGTTTGAACCATCATTGAAGCCGTAAGCTCTCCGTATACGGGGTGTTCAATGATTACATCTTTTACGCACACTCCGTGGTCTACGATGAGAAAAAGCTCTTTCTCTGTATCTTCAGGTGCGTGATGACAAGCAATAATTCGCTGCTGAGAGGATGCCTGGCCAGGAGACTGCATATAAATATAGCCTTGGCTTGTGGCTAAAATAGGTTCATTACGGGCTTTTAAGAGCGAGATATCCTGCACAATCACCTGTCTGCTTACCTTTGTTCTTTTTGATAGTTCACTGCCTGTCATCGGCTTCTGTTCATCTTTTAACCATTGTAAAATGAGTTCTCGTCGCTCTTCACCTAAAACTTTGCGTTGATTTTCTGACATGGTCTTACCGCTCCTTCATAATCTCTTTATGTAATAAATGAAGCACATTCATTAGTTCATCTAAATCTTTCGTAGTCGTATGCAAACTAAAGGAAATGCGAATGAAATTTTTGGCTTGCTCTGGACTTTTTCCAATAGCTAGTAGCGAACGAAGAGGGGCTTGTTTATGAACTGTACAAGCGCTGCCCGTTGCTACTGCGATATTGTGACGATTACATTGTAACATAACATACTGACCTTGTACGTTGCGGAACGTTAGTCCGATTATACCAGGAAAGTGAGCTGAGCTAGCTGCTTCCATCTCAACGAATCCCTGTAACTCCTTGATGCGTATAAGCAAGTATGACTTTAAGTGTTCGAAGTGATTGTAGGCTTGTTTTAACTGAGTATAAGCATGTTCAGCAGCCGTCGTAAACGCTGCAATTCCAGGGACGTTCACAGTTCCTCTATGGCTTTCTGTAAGGAAATGAGTTAGGGAAGCAGAAGCTTTAGAAGAACTTGGTTGAATGTAAACGAATCCGACGCCTTTTGGACCATATAGTTTATGGCTTGATACTGATAAGCTATCAATGTTTGCTTCTTTCACGTTAATCGGTAATTTTCCAAATGACTGCACACAGTCGCAGTGGAACCAAATGTCTCGTTTTTTTAACAGTTGTCCAATATCATAAACGGGCTGAATTGATCCTAGCTCGTGATTGACATGCTGAATGGCTACAAGAACTGTGTCGTCTTGAATGGCGTCTTGCAAAGCTTCTATCGACACAACGCCATCTTTTGTGACTGGTAGATAAGTAATAGTATACTCTACTTCTTGGAACGAAGAGAGAGCCTGTAAGACGGAGGAATGCTCTAACGAAGTCGTTATAATGTGTTTTCCTCTATGCTCTGTGTAATGGAGAAGCGAGCGGATAGCAAGTACGTTGGATTCCGTGCCTCCGCTTGTAAAGTAGATGGCTTGTTGCTCTCCATTAATAAGAGAAGCGAGCTGATGTCGACATAAAGAAAGCAAATCATCTGCTTGCGTACCAACCATATGTAAGCTGTTTGTATTTCCGTAATATGATGTGGCCGCTGTGTGATATGCTTGGATTGATTCCTTACTCATGGGCGTGGTTGAAGCATAGTCAAGGTAAATCATAGCTTTCCCTCTTTCGGTCAAAATAAAAAATATCTTGTCTTTTATTTAATAATATGTAAATATAAGTGTAAAGACACATGTAAAGTTAATTGTCTTGTTTTTTGTTTTTATAAATTAACAGAAGTGTAAGAGGTGAAGCATGCATAAGACGGACGTGTTGATTATTGGAAGTGGATTGGCAGCTTTAGCTACGGCTTCTGCTTTGTATCCATATAAGAAAGTTACGATTGTAACAAAAGGAAGCATAGAACAAAACAATTCTGTATTAGCGCAAGGTGGAATTGCAGCGGCGGTGGGAAACCATGATAGTTGGCAAGAACATGCTTATGATACGTTAGCAGCTGGTAGCAGTCACTGCAGCGAAGAGACCGTACATATATTAACTAAAGAAGGAATCAGCTGCGTATTCGACTTCATTGCTAACGGCATGGAGTTTGATCAATTCCAAAATGGCAGCCTGCATTTTGGTAGAGAAGGAGCTCATCGATTAAATCGAATTTTGCATGCAGGAGGAGACCAAACGGGTGCTTTATTATTTGCCTTTTTAAAGAAGCGCGTATTACCTCATGTTGAAATTATAGAGCATCAAATTGTTCATAAGCTAATTTGTGATGAACAAGGATGTATTGGAGCGATTGGAGAAGGACGAAAAGGGGAGATACAAGCGTATTTAGCAGAGCATGTTGTAGTGGCTACTGGTGGAATCGGCGGTTTGTATCAGTATACGTCCAATCATGCTTACGCCACTGGAGACGGCTTGATGCTTGCTTATGATGTGGGAGCAGAACTTGAAGATTTAGAATTTATTCAGTTTCACCCTACGCTCTTGCGAGAGGGGAATCATGCTGCTGGACTGGTATCAGAAGCGGTACGCGGTGAAGGAGGCGTGCTCGTAACTGAAGATGGAGAGCGCTTCATGAAAGGAATTCAGCCGTTTGAAGACCTATCGTCGCGAGATATTGTAGCAAGAGCAGTTTTTGGGCAAATACAAAAAGGAAAAGATGTCTTTTTAGATATTAGCGAAGTAGAAAAGTTTAACAAACGCTTTCCGACAATAAAAGCTCTTTGTCAAAAAGCAAATATTCACCTTTCCAAAAATCGAATACCTGTCATACCAGGTGTACATTTTTTAATGGGTGGAATCAAAGTTAACGAACACGGAGAAACGACCATTCCATCTCTTTATGCTGTAGGAGAAGCAGCCTGTACAGGCGTACATGGTGCAAACCGTCTAGCTAGTAACTCGTTGTTAGAGTGTATCGTATTCGGTAGACGAGTAGGGTGCCATATCCTATCAAAAGAAAGTCGGCGAGTCGTAGAGTATAAAACAAACTATCAGATTTCAAGAGTTGAGGAGTCTTTAATTATGCATCAAGCGGATATTCAAGCCGTTATGATGCAGCACGTAGGAATCATTCGAAACGGAGCTGGTCTCCGTCAAGCAATCAGCTGGTTTGATGAGGAGCTAGACTCGTTGGATTTTAGCTTTACAAGGTCATATCCCGAACAACAAAGGCGGCGAATTTTGATGCTCAGACTTGGAAAACTCATAGCTTCTGCAGCGATACATCGATGTGAAAGCAGAGGCGCACATTACAGGTCTGACTTTCCTCAAACTAGTCATCAGTGGGAGAAACAAAAAGTTACTCATGTTTTACGAGGCGTATTAGCGTAATTGGTAATGAATGATACAAAGAAAACGAGGGGAATTGTATGAACGCATTAAAGGTTAAAGCACTTCTTCATCAATTTTTTATTGAAGACGTTGGAGATCAGGATTTGACGAGTGAAGCCATTTTTTCACGTCACGAAACGGGAAGCGCTGAAATTGTCACTAAGCAAAGTGGAGTTTTTGTGGGTGATAGTATTATTACAGAAGGCTTTCAATTACTAAATCAACAAGCGAAAGTTCAGCTTTATATAAAAGATGGACAGTACGTTGAAGCTGGAGATATCATTGCAAAGGTTCACGGACCAATACAAGCAATTTTAACGGGAGAGCGCGTTATATTAAACCTTATCCAGCGCATGAGCGGAATCGCAACGATGACTTTTCAAGCGAGAAAAATAATGGAAGGGACGCATACACAAATTTGTGATACGCGTAAAACAACGCCTGGGCTTCGAGGGTTAGAAAAGTATGCTGTTCGAATGGGTGGAGGAGTTAATCATCGGTTTGGGTTGTACGACGGAGTCATGTTAAAAGATAATCATATTGCGTATGCAGGTTCTATTAAAAACGCTGTTTTAAAAGTGAAAGAATATATTGGACCCATGGTAAAGGTAGAAGTGGAGATAGAGACCCTGGAACAGCTAAAAGAAGCGGTTGAAGCAGACGTAGATATTATTATGTTTGATAACTGCGACCCACAAACGATTAAGAAATGGATTTCTCAGGTACCAAACCACATTACGACAGAAGCTTCTGGTGGAATGAATTTGAATAATATAGCTTTATATAAAGACACGGGTGTTGACTACATCTCCTTAGGAGCATTAACACACTCTGTGCAGTCACTTGATATTAGCTTAAACGTGGAGGAAATGAACCATGAACTTGTTTGAAACGTTAAAGACTAAGACATTACCCTTTGAGTATTCAATGATGTCGGATGAAGAGATGAAGAGAAGAATTAGAATCATTAAGCAAAAGCTTGGCGATCAGCTTTACATATTAGGACATCATTATCAAAAGGATGAAGTTTACAAGTTCGCGGATGCGGTAGGAGATTCCTTGCAGCTATCTCAAATGGCGGCAGCAAATAAAAAAGCTGCTTATATCGTATTTTGTGGTGTTCATTTTATGGCAGAAACGGCGGATATTTTAACAACGAGTAATCAACGAGTTGTGTTACCTGATATGCGAGCAGGGTGTTCTATGGCCGATATGGCTAACATTGAACAAACAGAAAAAGCATGGCCGATTTTGCAATCTTTGTTTGGAGACACAATTATACCGCTTACGTATGTTAATTCCACCGCGGAAATCAAGGCGTTTGTCGGCAAACATCATGGAGCAACCGTGACGTCATCAAACGCAAAAGAAGTGGTTCAGTGGGCGTTTTCTAAAAAACAGCGTATTTTATTTTTACCAGATCAGCATTTAGGAAGAAATACAGCTTATGAATTAGGAGTGCCTCTTTCTGAAATGGCTATTTGGGATCCCATTGAAAATGAGCTCGTTTTTGATGGTGATATAGAAGATGTGAAGATTATCCTGTGGAAGGGACACTGCTCCGTTCATGAAAATTTCACGTTAAAAAACATTGAGCATGTACGTAAAGAACACCCGAACATGAACATCATTGTGCATCCAGAGTGTACGCATGACGTAGTGCAGCACTCTGATTACGCTGGCTCAACAAAGTACATCATGGAGACGATTGAACAAGCACCATCAGGTTCAGAGTGGGCAATTGGAACAGAAATGAACTTGGTTAACCGCTTGATTCATGCTCATGATGATAAGAAGGTTATTTCACTTAATCCGTATATGTGTCCTTGTTTAACAATGAATCGTATTGATCTTCCTCATTTGCTTTGGTCTTTAGAAATGATTGATAAGGGCACGCCCATCAATGAAATTAAAGTGGAGTCTGAAGTAGCAGAACTGGCTCAAAAAGCACTCAACAATATGCTTGCAATGGTTTAAAGATGTCGGACTAAATGAAAAGTGAAAAACAAGCATAAAAGAGATCCTCTCACATACATTTGTGGTGATGGATCTTTTTTTTATAAAAAAATCCAAACTTTTAAGCATCAAGAATAAAATACTTGTTCAAGGCATATGTTGTGATGAACAAACAGAACTTGCTTTGATTCCGCACATATAGATGAAATATACTCGACTCGGGAGGGGAATGACGTTGAAAATCCATATTGTCCAAAAAGGGGATACCCTTTGGAAAATTGCCCAAAAATATGGCGCAAACTTTGAAGAACTTAAAAAGATGAACTCACAATTAAGCAATCCAGACATGATTATGCCTGGAATGAAAATTAAAGTGCCAACTGGCGGAGTACCTGTTGCAAATGAAGGGAACTCATTAGGGATTAAAGAAATGCCTAAAGTCCAGCATCCATATAGCGACCAATCAACGAAAGCTTATCCGGTAACAGAAATAGATAGTGAACAATCACCAATTCCGAGCATGCAGCCAGTGAAAAAAGAGATGCCAATTGCTCAGCCGCCGAAGAAAGAAGCACCAGTAGCGCCAGTAGCGCCGAAGAAAGAAGCACCAAAGAAGGAAATGCCAAAAAAAGAGGCACCAAAGAAAGAAGCGCCTAAAACGGAAATGCCTAAGATGCCTAAGATGCCAAAGCTTCCAAAGATTCAGCCAATCGCTCCTGAAATTGACATTAACAATTACTATACGTTAAACATGGCGATGCAACAGCCGAAAAAAGAAGAGCCAAAAGTAGAAGCTGTTGTAGAGTCACCTGAAAGTCCAGAGATGGAGAGTGTAGAAGCACCGGTGCAACAGCCATGCTATCCAATTGTACCAATCTCTCCAGTAATGCCTGGATGTGGATTTCATTATATGCCGTGTTATCCACCGCCAATGCCACCAGCATATCCTGTGTATCCACATCAATGGCAGATGCCACAGGTACAAGGAGCAATGGAAGAAATGGAGTCCATGGAAAATAACCAAATGGTAGCTGGTCAAATGCAACATCCAAATGCGCCAATGCATGCTGTGAATGCACCATTTTACCCAATGATGAATCCGTATATGCCATGTGGTCCGGTTCAATGCTCGCCTTGTCCACCACCTTGGGGATACCAGCAACCTGCGTATCCAATGTATCCGTCGATGCCACAGGTACAAGGTGAAATGATGGAATCTCCAGAGATGGAAAACAATAGCGTAATGGGTATGCAGATGCCATACCAGCAACCGCAAGAAGACTGCGGATGTGGATCTCCTCAGCCCATGCCATATGGACACCAGCAGATGCCGTATGGATACCAACAGATGCCATATGGGTACCAAGATCAGCGCTTGGCACCGTACCCAGCCCCGTATGGACCCCCATTTGGTATGATAGGGGCACCGCCATATCCAGCGGTTGATCCGGATTTATTTAATATACCCGATTATGAAGAAGATGAAGATTAATAACGGCAGAGGCGATGACTCTATACATCGCCTCTTTTTTTGTTTGGTAGAAAAAGGAATTCTTGTGAAGCAATACTATATAAAAAAGCCACACGTACTTTATGTAAACACGAATCAAGGGATGAAAATAATAAAGAAGTATCGGTATGAAAACACTATTAATCGTAATTTTCAGTTCATTCAAGCACTCAAACAGCACGGGTTTAACGCTACCATTAATTTTGAACCTTTTTCAGATGGAGAGGTTGTGATCAAAACCAGAGGAGAAGTTTGGGGAATTATGCCTTATCTCCAAACAAAGTCACCGGTTTCATATGAACAATCCCATCACCGAAAGCGAGTCATTGAGCTACTACATTCTTATCATGAAACCGCAGCATTTGCTTGGTATGATGTGAAAGACATATTTCCAATGTATGAACTTACTCACGTGTGGCAAAAGCGACTTGCTAGTTTTATTCATCATAACAAGCTTATTGAGTCCATCATTGGAAAAAGAACGTATAAAGTTATTGAAGAGTTATGTCAAAACAGTTTAGTAACCATGCATAAATACGAACATGAAGGGCAGAAGCATCAACACACAATAATCCATGGTGACACGGCTTCTCATAATTTTTTAAGGGGAGTTAATAACGATTATTATTTAATTGATTTTGATTGTGCAGCTCAATCCACATTTTTTACGGATTATATTCAACTAGCTCAACGCTTTTTATTACAGGAAGACTTTTCTATTGAAAAGCTGCTAAAGGAAGAGGGGATGAGCAATCTTTTTCATTTACCGTATTTTGCTGCGGCTCTGCGCTTTCCAGCTATGCTTTTGCTGCCTTGGTACATTCGTTTAACCAGCATATCACCTTCATATAAAGAGCTTATTCAGCTAAAACAATGGACTGAAAAGCAAGCTATAAAAGCAGAATTAACAAATAGGGAGATATTGCGTATATTCCCCAATATCTAAAGAGTTTACCGCTAACTGACAGCATAAATTTTGCTCAACTTTAAGACCCTAATGGTGAGTCCGCTATAAGGTGGCTCATTTAAAGGGGGGGGTTCGATTGAACAAGTATATCATTTCATCATTAGCAGCTGGCTTTATGTTTGGCTTAACGGCTTGTACAAGTGACCAAGGAATGGAACAGCGTTATAACGATAACACTGAGCCTGTTGGTTACTATACAAGTGAAAACGAAAATGAGCATCGTCTTGACCAAGTAAAAGGCCCTGTAACGGATATGTTAGACGGCGACGACGAAAATAACAACAATAGACGAACTGCTCCGTTAAACGTAACGGATGGGCGTTATGATAGCCCAACTAATTCTTATCAAAACCCATCTACAAATAAAAATGGTTTTTATAGCAATGCTAACATCGGTGGTAGTGATAGGAATTATCACGGTCATCTCAATGGTAGAAACAATCTTACGCAAACGAATACAAATGCTTACCCAGCAGACTTGACTGAGAAAGTAGCAGACAAAGCAGCTGGTGTAAACGGTGTGAAAGGCTGTAGAGTAGTAGTTGATGATAACCGCATGTTGGTAGTTGTTGATCCAGCTAACAGCAACGTGAACGAAGAAGAGCTTAAAAAAGCTGTGCAAAAAGAAGTAAAGCCTTTAGCGAAAAAATATAATCTTCAAGTTGAGGTAGATAATGGAATGTTCAATAGCGTTCGTAATATTGATAATGACATTCGTAACGGTGTAGATAACGGAATTATTCGTACAAATATCAACAGCTTGTATGAATCCATTGATGAAAATGTTAATCGTAAAGACCGCTAAGTAAAAAAGAGCTGGGACATCAGTATTCCAGTCAACGAGATATCCGAATGATTGCGAGCTAACTTGCAATCATTCGGATGTTTTTTGTTTTGAAAACCTAACTATTGTAGAAGAGTCATGATTCGTTTTTGAGAAGGACTCATTTAGCTTTGTCCCAGCTTCTTTTTGTATATTTAAGAAAATGGATAAAAAAAGAAAGAAAGGAAAAGATATAAATAGCAATTCTTCTTTCAGTCATCTTTATGAAGTGACAAATTACATGTGTGAGGTGATGATGGATGAAACGAACCATTCATCAAATAATCATTGTATGTACTATCAGCAGCTTTTTAGTAAGCTTAGCTGGAGTAGTAGAAGCTGAACGCCCAATGACTATTTTTTTAGAGCGTACGTATGTAGATGGAGTTATTAGTCAAGAGGTCTTGAATTCCCCGTACATGACAAAAGAAGAAGTACTAAGCGCGTATCCTATGTGGAGAGTGATTAAAGCATCAGACGAAGAGGTTGTACTTAGAAAGGCGGTTGACGACATTTCGCCAATGCTTAAAGAAAACGGCTACGTTGGCTTATCAGTTAACGGAGTATTATCTACGTTTGAAGGGAAGCCGGTAAATTCCACAAATATTATTCAATCTTTCTTTCAGATTGATGTAGAAAAATTAGAGAGCTATCAAGAAGAGCTGCTGAAAGATGGGATTCGTGTTCAAACGAAAGATGATTACGTATCCTTGATGGATTTTTATAAAATGTACGAGCTTAATTCGCGGCCTACTTCTAGTAAGTAGCCGCTTTTTGTCGCGTTCTAATCCACAGTAAGGACTCGAAAGCAGATTTCTTTTTATTTCTATGTCAAATTCCTTCTATTCACTTTTAGGGTTGTGTTAAAATAATAGTCAGCGCTAAATGTTCGACAGAGTATGCAAAAGCAATTGTGAAATTAAAATTGTTACGGCTTCTTAGTTGGAAGATAGATGAATGAACTGGGCAGTGTTCTCTACTTGATGATAACAAGGAGGGTAGACTGCCTTCGTTCATGTGAGAGGGAGAGAGTTAGTTGATTGATTATATCAGAGGTGTGATTACATATATTAATCCAGAATACGTTGTCATTGAAAACCAAGGAATGGGCTATCAGGTATTTACACCAAACCCTTATGTGTTTTCAGTTGATAATGAAGAGAGAGTTATTTATACGTATCAGTATGTCCGTGAAGATATCTTAGCACTGTACGGCTTTAATTCTCGCGAACAAAAAGAACTATTCATGAAATTAATTAGCGTCTCAGGCATTGGTCCAAAAGGTGCGCTGGCGATTCTAGCATCAGGTAACCCTTCTCAGGTGGTGCAGGCCATTGAAGAAGAAAATGAAAAGTTTTTGGTGAAGTTTCCAGGAGTAGGAAAAAAAACAGCTCGTCAAATGATTTTGGACTTGAAAGGCAAGCTTCATGATATCGTACCGGATGCAGTGCCATCACTATTTGCTGATATGGACGAACAAGAAGTTAAATCACAAAGCTCAGAAGCTTTAGATGAGGCTATCGAGGCATTAAAAGTACTTGGATATGCAGAGCGAGAGATTAATAAGGTAGTTCCAGCCTTAATGCAACAGTCGATGACGACAGATCAATATATTAAGGAAGCGTTGAAGCGTTTGCTTAAGTAACGAATGAAGGAGGAATATGATGGACGATCGTATTGTGACAGGCGATGCACTTAGCGAAGAAGAAGTGCTAGAGCAAAGTCTTAGACCTCAATTTCTACAACAGTATATTGGTCAGCATAAAGTAAAAAGCCACTTAGATATCTTTATTAAAGCTGCTAAAATGCGAAGCGAAACGTTGGATCATGTTTTACTATATGGACCTCCTGGCTTAGGGAAAACAACGTTGGCGACCATTATTGCAAATGAGATGGGCGTGCAAATTCGCACTACTTCCGGACCTGCCATTGAGCGTCCTGGAGATTTAGCGGCTGTACTAACAAGCTTAGAACCGGGCGATGTGTTGTTTATTGATGAAATTCATCGTCTTAATCGATCGGTTGAAGAGGTCCTTTACCCTGCAATGGAGGATTTCTGTCTAGATATTGTGATTGGAAAAGGCCCAAGCGCTCGCTCCGTGCGTTTAGATTTACCACCCTTTACGCTTGTGGGGGCGACAACAAGAGCTGGTTTGCTCTCATCACCACTGCGAGATCGTTTCGGGGTTTTAAGCCGCTTGGAATATTACCAAGAAGAAGACTTAGCGTCTATTGTAGAGCGTACTGCTTCTATTTTAAATGTAGGCATCGATACGCAAGCTACGCATGAAATTGCCAGGCGAGCTCGTGGGACCCCGAGGATTGCCAACCGGCTTTTAAGACGCGTTCGCGATTTTGCGCAGGTAAAAGGTGATGGTGAGATTACTGTTCAGCTTGCTACAGAAGCTTTAGAGATGCTGCAAGTCGACCGTTTAGGTTTGGATCATATTGACCATAAATTATTAAGAGGGATTATTGAAAAATTCCGTGGAGGTCCAGTTGGCTTAGATACAATTTCGGCTACCATTGGTGAAGAATCACATACAATTGAAGATGTATATGAGCCGTACTTACTTCAGATTGGCTTTCTGCAAAGAACGCCTAGAGGGCGGATTGTGACGCGGCTTGTGTATGATCATTTTCAAATGGAGGTGCCAGAGAAGTGAACGAACTCCCTAAATTCGTAATGATTGTGGGTGGTATTTTACTATTGGTCGGTTTTTTGCTACAATTTATCGGCAAACTTCCTGGTGATATTTTAATTAAAAAAGGAAATACAACCTTTTATTTTCCAATCGTTACGTCGATTGTTATTAGCATTTTATTATCGCTTATTTTCTTTTTTATTGGTCGATTTAAATAATTATTTTAGTAGGAACAGGTGAATGAAATGAAAGTAGATTTATTTGATTTCCATTTACCGGAGGAATTGATTGCGCAAACGCCGCTTGAAAAGCGTGATGCATCAAGACTCATGGTAGTAAACAAAGAAACAGGTGAGGTACGTCATCATATGTTTCAAGACCTTCTTGACTATTTACAAGAAGGTGATTGTCTTGTATTAAACGATACGCGTGTTTTACCAGCTCGTTTATTTGGAACAAAAGAAGATACGGGCGCTAATATTGAAGTCCTTCTTTTAAAACAAACGGAAGGTGACATGTGGGAAACGCTTGTGAAGCCCGCTAAGCGAGTTAAAGAAGGAACGGTTATTTCATTTGGAGATGGTCGCTTAACGGCTGTTTGTAAAGGTGTGAGTGATCAGGGGGGAAGGCTGCTGGAATTTAAGTATGACGGAATCTTTTATGAAGTATTAGAACAGCTTGGTGAAATGCCGCTGCCACCTTATATCAAAGAACGCCTTGATGACCGCGAACGCTATCAAACTGTGTTTGCACGTGAACAAGGTTCAGCTGCAGCACCAACGGCAGGACTTCACTTCACGGAAGAGATGTTGGAAGAAATTAAAGCGAAAGGTGTGCATATTGCTTTCTTAACACTGCACGTTGGCCTAGGAACCTTCAGACCCGTAAGCGTAGATGATCTGGAAGAGCATGATATGCACGCTGAATACTATCAAGTGAGCGAAGAGACAGCTTCGTTGTTGAATTCAGTGCGTGAACAAGGTGGACGAATTATCTCTGTTGGTACCACGTCTACGCGAACGCTTGAAACAATCGCAACTGAACACGACGGTGTGTTTAAAGCTTCATCGGGCTGGACGAGCATCTTTATTTTCCCTGGATATGAATTTAAAGCAATTGATGGTATGATTACAAACTTCCATTTGCCGAAGTCAACGCTTATTATGCTTGTTAGCGCGTTAGCTGGACGTGAGCATATCATCGGCGCATATGAAACAGCGGTAAAAGAAAAGTATCGATTCTTTAGCTTTGGCGATGCCATGCTAATCTTGTAATTTAACATGAAAGGAATACACTAATGACAGCTATTCGTTATGAACATATTAAAACATGTAAGCAAACCGGAGCACGCCTTGGCATTGTGCATACTCCACACGGATCTTTTGAAACGCCGATCTTTATGCCAGTTGGTACGCTTGCTACAGTAAAAACAATGTCTCCTGAAGACTTAAAAGCAATGGGAGCAGGAATTATTTTAAGCAACACGTATCATCTATGGCTACGTCCAGGTCACGAAATTGTAAAAAAAGCTGGCGGACTTCATAAATTCATGAACTGGGACCGTCCAATTTTAACGGATTCAGGTGGTTTCCAAGTGTTTAGTCTAAGCGATCTTCGACGTATTGAAGAAGAAGGCGTGCATTTCCGCAATCACTTAAATGGTGACAAGTTATTCCTATCACCTGAAGGAGCAATGGAGATTCAAAACGCACTTGGTTCGGATATCATGATGGCATTTGATGAGTGTCCACCATATCCAGCTGAATATGATTATTTAAAGCGTTCAGTAGAGCGTACAAGCCGTTGGGCTGAGCGCTGTTTAGAAGCTCACAGTCGTCCGCAAGACCAAGGATTATTTGGGATTGTACAAGGAGGAGAATTTGAAGATTTACGTCGTCAGAGTGCTTCTGACTTGGTTTCTATGGACTTCCCGGGTTATGCTGTAGGAGGACTATCTGTTGGAGAACCAAAAGACGTTATGAATCGCGTGCTTGAGTTTACAACACCTTATCTGCCTGCGGATAAACCTCGTTACTTAATGGGCGTAGGTTCACCAGATTCATTGATTGATGGAGCAATCCGTGGAATTGATATGTTTGACTGCGTGCTACCAACGCGTATTGCACGTAACGGTACATTAATGACAAGCGAAGGGCGCTTAGTTGTTAAAAATGCAAAATATGCAGAAGACTTTGGGCCAATCGATCCAAACTGTGATTGCTATACGTGTAAAAATTATTCAAGAGCGTATATTCGCCACTTAATTCGTTCTAATGAAACGTTTGGAATTCGATTAACATCTTACCATAACTTATATTTTCTGCTAAACTTAATGGAGCAAGTCCGTGAAGCTATTCGCGAAGATCGATTAGGTGACTTCCGTGATGAATTCTTTGATAAATATGGATTTAACGGACCAAATGCAAAAAATTTCTAGGTCATTACAGGGGTTTTTCATCAACATATGAATAAGTACCTGTTGATAAATTGATTAAAGGAGGAGATCTTGTGGAAATTTTCCAAGCAATATGGCCATTACTTTTAATGTTCGCCATCTTTTATTTCTTATTAATTCGTCCACAGCAAAAGCGTCAAAAAGCTGTACAGCAAATGCAGTCTGAACTGAAGAAAGGTGACAAAGTCATCACAATCGGTGGAATGCACGCTTTAGTTGAAGCAATTGATGAAGGAACAGTTATTGTGAAAACAACAGACGGTTCTAAAATGGTATTTGACCGCGCTGCAATTCGTGAAATCCGTAGCGAAGCATAATTATAGAAAGAGACTGAGACATAAGTAGTTCAGTCCTTACTATACCTGAACGATTAAGAGTTTCTCACTTTTAATCGTTCAGGTTTTTTTGTTAATTGTGAAAACAATGTTGGAAACAGGGTGGAATGGAGCGTAGGACACTCGACTCCTGCGGGAAAGAGAGGGAAA
>NZ_KQ758639.1:0-69743 GCF_001457055.1 Priestia veravalensis
GAACGTGTTCAGACAAACCAAAAAGATTGGAACAGCTATTGTTCGTCTCTTAGAAGCAATCATTTTGTTATGTCCCAAACTCCTTTTTTATGTAAAATAAAAGAAGGATTATCTTATCTCTTTGGTAAATTATCTTAATTATGTTTTTTGAAACTTTTTAGAAGAAAAAACGTAGAAAAAGAGAAGTATCTAATCTGATTATAACATTTCAATTATAAAGGTAATATGTTATAAATTATTTGCTTTTTTGTAAAAAAAACATTAAGATTAGGGTCGTTATATGACATTTACGGTGTCTGAAAACAGTGGATAAGGAGGTCCTTGATGAAAGACAAAATTTCATTGTCAAAGTTGTCGTTTATTCTTACTGCTGTCGTTTTGCTTTGGATAAAAACATATATTGTTTATAAAACACAGTTTGATATTACAATTGAGAATTCGACACAAGAGTTTCTATTGTTTATAAACCCACTGAGCTTTTTATTGCTTATTCTAGGGGCAGGTTTATTCTTTAAAACACGTAAAGGAGCTAAGGCTTACGTTTTAACTACTAGTTTCATAGTTTCCTTTATTTTATTTGCAAACGTAATGTTCTATCGTTTCTTTAATGATTTCTTAACGTTACCCGTTCTTTTTCAAACAAGTAACATGGGAGACTTAGGAAATAGTGCGTTTGAGTTGTTTAAGTTGACGGATGTTTTAATGTTCGTAGACGTAATTTTCCTAGCAGTCCTTGCTTCTTTATTTAAAGCAAACAATAAAGTAGACGAGCCGACTACTCGTAAAACAAGGTTTGCTTTTTATATTGCAGTGGTGGCCGTATTTATTTCAAACTTGGCTTTAGCTGAAACAGAACGTCCAGAACTATTAACTCGTGCATTTGATCGTGAAATGCTGGTGAAAAATATCGGTACGTACAACTATCATATTTACGATATTGTACTGCAGTCAAAGACAAAAGCCCAACGAGCATTTGCTGATAGTAGCGAATTTGTTGAAACAGAAAATTATTTAAAAGCAAATCAAAAAGAGCCAAACCCTGATATGTTTGGAAAAGCAAAAGGGAAAAACGTAATTGTTGTTTCACTAGAGTCTACTCAAAGTTTTGTTGTAAATAATACGATAAACGGTGAAGAAGTTACGCCGTTTTTGAATGACTTTATTGAAGAGAGCTATTACTTTGATAATTTCTATCACCAAACAGGACAAGGAAAGACTGCTGATAGTGAGTTCTTATTAGACAATTCACTGTACCCACTAGGGCGTGGATCGGTATTCTTTACGCATGGAACTAATGAATTTAATGCAACGCCTGAAATATTAAAAGAAGAAGGTTACTACTCTGCTGTTTTCCACGCAAATAACAGTAGCTTCTGGAACCGAGATATTGTATACCCTAACTTTGGTTACGATCGATTCTTTAATATTAATGATTACAACGTAACAGATGAAAATTCTGTAGGATGGGGCTTAAAGGACAAAGAATTCTTTGAACAATCTGTGGAACACATGAAAACATTACCACAGCCTTTTTATTCAAAATTCATTACGTTAACAAACCACTTCCCATTTGAGCTAGATGAAGAAGATCGAATGGTTGATGAGTATGATTCAAACAGTCGCACGTTAAATCGCTACTTCCCAACATTACGTTATCAAGATGAAGCGTTTAAACAATTTATTCAAAAGTTAAAAGACGAAGGATTGTATGAGGATTCAATTATCGTTGTATATGGTGACCACTATGGTATTTCACAAAACCATAACGCAGCAATGGAAAAATATCTAGGAAAAGAAGTAACGCCTTATGTATGGACACAGCTACAGCGAGTGCCTATGGCGATTCATATTCCTGGAGAAACTGATAATAAAACAATCTCAAAAGTTTCAGGCCAAGTTGATTTAAAACCAACTATTTTACACTTATTAGGTATAACTACGGATAATCACGTTCAATTTGGAACAGATATGTTTTCCGAGGATAAGTTAGACTTTACTGTCCTTCGTGACGGAAGTTTTATTACAGATAAGTACGTGTATACTAGTGATAAATGTTACGATAAGTCTACTGAGCAGGAAACAGATAGAAGTAACTGTGAACCTTATATGGAAAAAGCAAAACAAGAGTTAGATTACTCCGACCAGATTGTATATGGAGATCTTCTACGTTTCTATGATGGAACAACTTATCGTCCAGATAAAAAGCAAGAAGAAACTGATAAGAAATAAGAAAAAAGAGACTGAGACATAAGTAGTTCAGTCCTTACTATACCTGAACGATTGAGAGTTCATAACTTTTAATCGTTCAGGTTTTTTTGGTTGATTGTGAAAACAATGTTGGAAACAGGGTGGAATGGAGCGTAGGACACTCGACTCCTGCGGGAAAGAGAGGGAAAAAGGAGATCCCGCAGCGCAGCGAGGAAGCTCAGGTTCCTCCCCGCGGAAAGCGAGTGGCCGTAGCGCAATGGAACGAACGTGTTGAGACAAACCAAAGAGATGGGAACATCTATTGTTCGTCTTTTAGAAGTAATCATTTTGTTATGTCCCAAACTCTTTTTTTGTTCATTCTCCATCATAGTTTTAACATATAGATAATAAAGAGGAGCGTGATATGATGACCATTGTGAATGAATGTATTCCTTATAACTATGAGCGAACGATAACTGACCTCTATCGATTAATTTCTAAGTACCCTTATGGAAGGATTGAAAGTATTGGAAGAAGCGTACTTGGAAAACAGATTCCACATCTACTCATTGGTCATGGAAGCCATGTTGTACATATAAATGCTTCATTTCATGCGAACGAGTGGATTACAACAAACGCACTAATGAAATTTCTAGAAACGTATTTACGAGCCATTTATCGAGGAGAACGCGTTGCTGGAATTGATGCTCAGCTTTTATATGAAAATATTACTTTGTCTATTGTACCAATTGTAAATCCAGACGGTGTTAACTTAGTTATAGATGGAATTAATGCACATGAGGCGTACTCAGCGTTTATTCCTTATATAGGAAGGGAGGTTAATGATTTTCAGGGGTGGAAAGCAAACATTAGAGGGGTGGATTTAAATAATCAATTCCCTGCATATTGGGAGATTGAAAGAGAACGTAAAATTCCAAAGTCACCACACTTTCGAGATTTCCCTGGCTATGCTCCTTTATCTGAGCCTGAGGCTAAAGCGATGGTTCAGGTTGCAAAACGATATCAATTTGACTGTGTAATTGCGCTGCATACCCAAGGTGAAGAGTTTTACTGGGGATATATGAACAAAGAGCCAATGGAAGCGAAAGAGATGGCGGAGTATTTTGAGAAAGTGAGCGGATACCGAGCAGTGAGAACAATTGATAGTCACGCGGGGTATAAGGATTGGTTCATTCTTGAAACTGGAAAGTTAGGCTTCACGCTTGAACTTGGTAAAGGAATTAACCCAATTCCTTTATCGCAGTTTCACATTTTATATCCAAAAACAGAATCAATTCTTGCTAATGCAATGAATATCCTTGCATGTAAATAAAATATAATCGTAATAAAAGCGCCTATCAAAGAGGCGCTTTTCTTTATACTCATTCGTTAATGAGCTGCTGGATATCCATGATGTAAAATAGTCATAACCGTAAACCAACCAAATACAGCAAACGTTGCCACAGCAAAGCCTACTCCAAGGAAGTTTTTATTGCGCAAAGATGAAATAGCGGCAAAAATACCTAATAATGTTGTTAAGCCTAATATAATCATTAGTCCCATGAAACAACCTCCTTATTTGTAAGGATTGAAAGTAAAGCGCTAACATACTTCTAACTTCTTTATTGTAAAACTTTTCTAACGATTTGTCGAGGTGGAAAATTAGCAAAACAATGTTCTAGGGTTTTCATTTCCCTAGATTTATGTGTATGATAAAGCATAGAGACAATGAACTGAGAAAGATAAGGAGGCGCTGCTGATGAAATATCATCGCGTACCATTAGGACCTATACAAACAAACTGTTATTTACTTGTGAATGATGACAAAGAATGCTTAATTGTTGACCCAGGCGGCGAAGGAAAAAAACTTAATCAACTCATACATAAGCAACAATATAAACCACAAGCAGTGGTATTAACTCATGCGCACTTTGATCATATTGGTGGAGTGGATGAAGTAGCATCACATTTCTCTATCCCTATATATGTTCATAAAAAAGAAAAATCTTGGTTAAAAGACCCAGCAGTAAATGGTTCCACTTTTTTTGGTCTAGGAGAAGTAACTGTTCAATCTGATGTGACGCTGTTTGCCGGAGAGGGCAGCACAACAATTGGGTCATTTTCGTTTGAATTATATGAAACGCCAGGTCACTCGCCAGGGAGCGTATCTCTTTACTTTAAAGAAGCAGAGTTAGTTATTTCAGGAGATGCACTGTTTGAAGGAAGTGTTGGGCGTACCGATTTACATGATGGAAATCATGAACAGTTGCTGAAGAGCATTCATACAAAGCTTTTGGTACTGCCTGAAGAAACGTTAGTTTTATCTGGGCATGGTGGAGAAACAACAATTGGTCAGGAAATGGATCACAATCCGTTTTTAAATGGATTTTAAAAAAGAAGCAGCGATGAATCCATCGCTGCTTCTTTTTTATCATTATTGTCCGCCTGGCGTCATCATAAATGTACTCCAGTAAGTAAACCCTACAAAGAATACTGTTAAATAAGCACCAAACACATAGATGTACATACGTTCTGATAGTTTTAAATAGCTTAGTAAGACAAAAAAACCTGTTTGAGCTAAAAAGAGCAAGGATGTTTGTGGCATATGTCCAAGGTAAAACATGACTGCAAAGATCCCTGTCCAAAACCCCATTACACGGTACATACGTTCCATGTTTGTTGCCTCCTTTATCCCACTTGTCAATTATTAATTATAAAGTACAATTTATCCAATTGTAAATATAATCTAAGCATGCTTGTTGAAATTGTGTAGAAAGATAAGTAATTCTTTTCCATTATAGTACATTTATTGTTTGATGAAAACGTTATCTTTTTTGTTCAGCGAATCTTTTTGAAAAAAAGCATAAAAATAAAACAAAATAGTGTACAATAGTTATACAAAACATGTACGATGTGTATAAATTGATTAAACGACCTTACAGGAGGATATAAAATGGAATCAGTTATGTTTTATACGTATCCAAGTTGTACATCTTGTCGTAAGACGAAAAAATGGCTTGTAAAGCAAGAAGTTAATTTCAATCAGCGCCACCTCTTTCGCGAAACTCCTACTTATGAAGAGATGCTTGAATTATTATCAATGACAACTGAAGGTATTGATGAAATTTTAGCTAAGCGGAGTCAAGAATATAAAAATTTAGATGTCGATGTAGAAAGCATGACGATTTCGGAAGTCGTTCATTTGTTAATGGAGCAACCAAGACTTCTTAGAAGACCCATTTTAACAGATGGTAAAAAGCTTGTAGTAGGATACAATGAATCCGCGTTAAAAAACCTCGTAAAAAAGCAAAAAAAGGTTTCATCAATGGTGGGATGATGAGAGTTGTTATGGTAGATGGATAAGCGATAACGATTGAAGGTAAATAAATCGTTATCGTTTTTTTATGCTTTATGAAAAAATTAGTTCCGAGCCAATCGTTTAAAAAGAAAGAAAAAATTTTAAAAAAAGAAGGAATTTCACTAAATAAGTCGAATTTCAACTAACACTACCAAGAAATATGCTTAAATATGACAGAATAAGGAGAGATGCTCATTGAATGAAATTGAACAATTAGCCACACGCATGATTCGTGAAGCATGTGAGATGAAGAGCTCGGATATTCACATTATCCCTCGAGCTAGAGATGCCATAATTCAGCTAAGAGTTGATCAAGATTTGGTTGCTCATCAAACGCTCCCAAAAGAGGTATCTGAACGACTCATTTCCCACTTTAAATTTTTAGGGAGCATGGATATTGGTGAAAGACGAAAGCCTCAAAATGGTGCACTGTCTACAACAATCGATCATATTAAAGTTAATCTACGTTTATCCACTTTACCTACATTGCAGGATGAAAGTCTCGTTATTCGTGTATTACCCCAAACGCAAACAACTTCTCTTAAATATTTATCACTTTTTCAAAATCATACCAAAAAACTTATTTCACTGCTTAAGCATTCACATGGATTAATTGTGTTTACTGGGCCAACAGGATCCGGTAAAACAACAACTTTGTATACGTTACTTCATGAGGTCAACCATTTATTAAATCGAAATGTCATTACGCTTGAAGATCCAATTGAACAGCAGAGTGAAAAAGTACTGCAGGTACAAGTGAATGAACGAGCTGGCATCACGTATGCAACAGGTTTAAAAGCAATTTTACGTCATGACCCTGATATTATTATGGTCGGGGAAATCCGCGACGCTGAAACAGCTCAAATTGCGGTTCGCGCAGCTTTAACCGGTCATCTAGTACTGACAACTATGCATACGAAAGATACAAAAGGCTCTATTTATCGATTGCTTGAGTTTGGTGTTAGTATTCAAGAAATTGAACAAACGTTGGTAGCCGTAGCTGCACAGCGATTAGTCGAAATAAAATGTAATTTTTGTGAAGGAAGCTGTCATCCGCTATGTAAGAAAGAGCGTTTAAATAGACAGGCTAGCGTGTATGAGCTTCTATATGGAAGGGAAGTAAACGAAGTAATTAATGAAGTGAAAGGAAAGGAATTTCAATATGATTATGCACGACTAAGAGATGCAATTCGAAAAGGTATTGCGCTTGGGTATTTGTATTCACATGCGCTAGATGGGTGGGGGTCTTATTAAACGAAAGACATCAAACAAACATTGGGGACTTTCCAAACAAGCTAAAGTTTTAAGTCAGTTATCGAAGCTTGTTGAAAAAGGATATACGCTATCTCAAGCTTTATCGTTTATAGCATTCCAGCTATCAGCGAAGCAGCGTAGCGATGTGGATGCTTGTTTAATGGCAATGCGTCAAGGCGAGTCTTTGCACAGCTGTCTTCTAAAACTGAAGTTTCACCGAGACGTATTAAGCTACCTTTATTTTGCTGAACAGCATGGAGATCTTCATTTTGCGCTAAAAGAAAGTAGTCATATGCTAAGTGAGAAGATAAAAAACAAGAAACGATTTCAAAAGCTAGTACAATATCCACTTTTACTTTTAAGTTTCATCCTTGGGATTTTATTTATATTAAGCACCGTTTTGTTACCGCATTTTCAGTCTCTTTATAAAACAATGGGACACGAACAATCACCATTTCTTCTTATCTTTATGTCGACTATGTCTTACTTTCCACACGCACTTCTTGGAATCTCTGGAACCTTGTTGCTAATAGGAGGTCTGTATCTTATTAGTACAAAAAAGCTTGCTCCTGTAAAGAAAATGAACATTTTGATGAAAATTCCTTTTATGAAGCAGTTCACTAAGCTGTTTAACTCCTATTTTTTCGCGGTTCATACGAGTAATTTATTAAAAGGTGGACTATCAATTTATGAGTGTCTCTCGCTCTTTCAGCTGCAGCAACACTATCCTTTTTTTAGAGAAGAAGCTAAGCTTTTCACAACAGAACTTGCCGCTGGAAAATCTCTTAATCAAATTTTACAAACACGTCCTTATTATCAAAAAGATTTAGCAGAGGTCGTTGTTCATGGACAAAAAAATGGGGATTTAGCAAAAGAATTGTACGACTACAGCCTATATATGGTTGAGAGAATGGAAGAATGGGTTTTTCACATTCTCAAATATGTTCAGCCCATTACGTTCGCCTTTATTGGTATCGTTATTCTACTTATGTATATGTCAGTCATGATGCCAATGCTAGAAATTATGTCGAGTTTATAAAGGGGATTCAAACATGTTAAAAAATGAGAAAGGTTTTACTTTAATTGAGATGCTCATTGTTATGTTAGTTATTACAGTGCTATTGCTTATTATGGTGCCAAATGTATTAAAGCATAACGCTGTTATTAACAATAAAGGATGCTCGGCTTTAGTGAAAACAGTGGAAGCACAAGTGCAGGTGTATGAGCTTGAAAACGGAACAAAGCCTACTTTAAACGAGCTTGAAAGCGGAGGATACTTAAAAGAAGGAACGGTGTGTCCAAATGGTTCGAAAATTACAATAGGTACGGATGGACGCGTATCAGCGAGTGATGGAAACTCGTAAAATGAATCAAAAAGGCTTTACGCTAATCGAGTCCTTAATCGTGTTAGCCATTGTGCAAGTTATGGTGTTAATCATCGTCATCAATTTAAAACCTCTTATGGCCCACTATCAGTTAACCTCATTTTTACGACAACTTCAAGCAGATACCTTTTATACGCAACAAATAGCCATCACTACTCAGCGTCCGGCAAGGCTTACATTTGAGCCAGCCAACTCCCGATATTTGTTGCTTAAGATTGGAGCTGAAAGGCCCATTATGCAAAGAGGTTATCATTCGAATATTCGCGTTGTGTTTAGCAGTGGTACAAGTTCGATTCAATACAATGAGCAAGGAAATATTTCGCAGGCAAAAAGCTTGTTTATTTCAAGTAACAAAGAAACATATAAGGTCACGTTCCAAATTGGAAGAGGACGCTTTTATGTTACGAAAATATAATAATCAAACAGGCTTCACATTACTGGAAATGCTAGTAGCATTCAGTGCGCTGATTATGCTCACCGCTGTGATTGTTCCTTTATATATTCAAGCAATACAAGCTGAAAAAGATAAGAAGCGAATGTATGTAGGAGATGCGCTTTTGTATGAAAAAGTCATGACGGATGCTGATCAAAAGCACTTACTCTCTGAAAAGAGGATGTATAACGGGGTTGAATACCTCCTTGTATTCAAAGAAGAACCGGTTCCAAAGTGGTGTGTTTCTTGGAAAAGAACTAATCAGAAAATCATAGAAAGATGTGAATCTACGTTAAAATGAGGAACCAAAAAGGTTTTACATTAGTAGAAATGTTGCTTAGTTTAACGATTTTCTTTGTAATAGTATCCTTTATTCCGCCTGTCTTGTCATTGGCTAACCAAAAATATGCCCCTGATGACCTAGCAACAGAAATGGAATGGGAAATCTTTATTCAGCAGTTAACAAAGGAGTATCGAAGAGCGCATCATGTTAGCGTTAACGAAAGAATTTTATCATTACGAATAGATGGAGAGCCTTTAGTTACGTATGAACCTTTTAACGATAAGGTTCGGCGTAGGGTTGACCAGAGTGGTCATGAAGTTGTCTTGCAGTTTGTGAAGTTAATTGAGTACAAATACGAAAGTAATCTGCTTCATGTTAAGGTGGTATATAAACACGGTGAAATTCATGAAACAACGATTAAAACATTTATGGATGTTGAATAAAGATAGGAAAGCGTACCAAGCGGGTTTTGCGCTTCCCTTTGTACTAGCCTTTAGTGCGCTATTTTTATTTTTACTATCCCACCAGTTGGTGTATTTTGTAACGAAAAGTACGTTTTATGCCGAAGTAAATCAGCGCTATGAATTAGACTATTTACTGCAAAAAGGAGTCCGAGATTTACAAGCAGACGTTCAAACAAATAATTTTTCACAAGAAAGCAATGGGGTACTAACTTATGATTCAGGAACCGTTAAGTACCAAATACTAAGGCAGACAGAGGATAGTGTGACTATTCAAGTTCGCTGCGCTACAAAAGAAGAAAGACAGCTTATTCATACAATTACTTTTCAGCGAGAAAGCGGTAAGGTAATTGCCTGGGTTTAGAGATAGAGCAAAAGACCTTGAGTTTATGAAGAAATCAAGGTCTTTTGTTGTTAATCATCAAATTCAACATCTTTATCATTAATATTTGACTTTTACATGATGATGTTCTACATTACGCTTTGAATGGTTAGTGAAAGGAGGCCCAATCACAACCGTTTCATCAGTGGGTTCCAATGCTTGTTTAATTTGGCTTTCGTTGACATTATAAGCTTTTTGAAACACTTCAGGAGGTGTTAAGCGAAGGATGTCTGAACCTTCTGCTGATTCAAACTGGTCGTTATTAAAGAAAAGGTGAAGGTGAGCTTCTTCTGTTAATGGTTCAATCCAGTGCCACCAACCCATTGGGATAAATGCTACATTTCCTTTTTTAATACGATACGTATGCAGGGTGCTCGTATCGGGATCTATAATTGATACCTCGACTTCTCCAGAAATCACCACATCTAACTCCCAAGCATTTGGGTGCCAATGGGGTTCTCTCATATAGCCTTTAGTTAAATATAAGTCTACAAAAGCTCAACCGATCATGGCAGGGAGCTGTGTAGATGTTACTTGATACGCAATGTTGTTGGTGTTTCGTTTAAATAATACGCTGTTTTGGTAGTTAAACGATAAGTTTGGTGTACCAGACGTCTTCTTAATATTCGAATTATCAGGAACAAATCCAGAATGACTCATAGTTGTTTCAACCTCTTTCTTACAAAAGAATATAACGTATCATATTATTAGTCAGGAAAGAATGTGTTACATCATCACAAAGTTTTCTTGCTTTTGATTAATAGCTTTTCAGCGAGGATATACTAGTTCGTAGGAGATGATGATGTGAAAACAAACGACTACGTGAAGTACGTAACGCAGCAGCTTGTTCAATATATGGATCAACCGAAAGAAATTCGTAAAACCAAACGAATTGAAAAGAAAAAGACACGAGATCCGTTTTTTAATAGGTGGTTTGGAATGATTCCTCTTTCATTTCAAATCTGGTATCGAAATACGAAAAAAGGTAAAAAGTAGCCTGCGCTCTTTTTACCTTTTTTATTTATAGAATGTTTTATACGAAATGACGTGAAAGGTGATGATTAACAGTTTGTTCAGACAAGTAAAACAATCCGCCGTTTACAATTTTCGTTAAAATAACAGGCTCATATAAATCTTGTAAAGCCTGTTTTTCTGTCGTATAGCTTTCGGGTAGCTCTTCCATATTCTCATAGAAATGATCTAAAAGTGCAAGGTCTTCATACCATCTTTCTTGCGCTTTTTTTGCCCAATCCATCGGCTGCTTTGAAATGTGATCTTCCACATAAGCTGATAATCTTGAAATTCCGCTTTTGGGGCGAATAATTGGCGATAGCGTAAAGCAATAATCAGGAATCTTTGACGTGAAGTTTTGTTTGGACATCATCAGCTGAAAGTTATCAAGAATCGCTCCCGTAATTAAATTTAACCCAAGCGATAGTAATTCATCTTTTTTTCGGTCACACTTATACGAAACCTTCATATTTAAAGCAAGCCAAGGCTGAAGTGAACGCTGCGATTGTGAGTGAGAATGCATTTTTTCATATAAGTGAACGAATCCTCCAAACTTTTGGGCTGACCCAAAAATTTGATGTAAACGCGGTGAGCCAAAGTGAATTTTTTCGCCTTGTACAGATGAATCATCATAAGTTGGATCGGTGATAAACGTAAGTGAAGCAGGATTAGGTTTCCCGCCTGTTTTTTCAATATAATGCCAATAAAAAGGTCGGTTCATAAGCTCTTTATCCATTTCAATAGTAAGCTGAACCTTCAAATAAGATGGGTCGTCTTCTGTCAAGTCACAGTTATGTGCCGTGAAATATTTTTTGAGAAATTGATGAATTTCAGTTTGCTGCATGCTGTTCACCTTCTTCATCTTCGTGATATTCAATAATGGATGTAAGATTGTTCATCTTAATTTTCATTTCTCCTTCACTTCGTGAATGAAGAAGAATATCTTGAATGTGATCTTCAATGTTATCAATTTCTAGTTTGGTTAAAATTTCATCGAGCTCACCAACAACACGCTCAAATAAATTTATTTTTTCATAAAGTAGCTTTAAAATATGTTCTTCGACTGTATTCTCAATTGCTAGATTATAAATGTGCACATCATGCTGTTGACCCAGTCTATGAACGCGTCCAATTCGTTGCTCTAATCTCATTGGGTTCCAAGGTAGGTCGTAGTTAATGATATGGTGACAGAATTGAAGGTTAATTCCTTCACCTCCAGCTTCCGTTGCGATAAAAACTTGAGCATGGCTTTCAAAAAGCTGTTTCATCCAGTCTTTTTTTCCACGCTTAAATCCACCCCTAAACGGAACAGATGTAATACCGTGTTGTTTTAAATACCACTGTAAATAAAGCTGAGTTGCTCGATATTCCGTAAAAATGATGACTTTATCATTAATCTGTTGAATTAATTCAATTACCTTTTCTGCTTTCGCATTTTGAGGAACGGTTTGTACTTTTTCAAGGAGTGGTTTAAGCATCTGAGTAGCTTTTTCACTGTTTTCGTCCTCTTGGCGTTCAAGCATGCTTTTTAAGGTCATAAATACTGCTTCGCGACTGCTACAAGCTTCGCGCTGCAATGTTAAAATTGCAAAGGAACTGCTGGGTAAATTTGAATGTTGCTTAAATGAAGTGATTTGATCATACAACTCTCGTTCTTCAGATGAAAACTCAACAGGAACGGTTTGAACAATTCGTTTTGTCCATTCAATACCTGTGTCTTGCCTGCGGTTTCGAATCATCACTTTGTTAACGAGTTCCTTTAAATACTCATCATTTTGAACAGAACGTTTCTTAGCAGAAAATAAATCAGCAAAATAATCTTTGTTTCCTAGGTGGCCTGGTTTTAATAACGAAACTAAGTTGAAAATCTCTTCTACTCGATTTTGAATTGGTGTCGCTGTTAATAATAAGCAGAACTTTTTCTTTAAGCTTTGAACAAACTCATAGTTTTTTGTTTTATTATTTTTTAGTTTATGAGCTTCATCGATGATGATAAGGTCATAATCTTGTTCTAATACAATTTCGCGATGAGGGGAGCGCTTGGCTGTATCAATGGATGATACTACTACGTCGCATTGCTCCCACACGTATGTTTTCTTTTGTGGAACAGCAGGAATAAAAAATTTATGGTTAAGTTCCATTGCCCATTGGGATACAAGTGATGCTGGTACAAGAATAAGGGCTTTTTTCACAAGACCACGAATCATATATTCTTTTAAAATGAGTCCTGCTTCAATTGTCTTTCCAAGCCCCACTTCGTCAGCTAAAATCGCTTTTCCATTCATTTCTTCTACCACTTTTTTAGCTACTTCTAACTGGTGTGGATGCGGGGTTAGGTCTGTTAAATGGCGAGGTGCTTGCAGACCTTCAAATTCAGTAATTAACGTTTGCTCCTCGATTTCATATGCTAATTTATACATTTCCCAATCAGACCAAGAGCCGTCTTGCTCAAGTTTATTTAAAAAAGTAGATTCCCATGCTTCATCTTTCTTCATACTGATGTTCATCGTTAGTTTTGCTCCTTTCTGAAAGTTTTTATTGAACTGCTGAACAGAATCATGTAGGATAAAAATATATTTTAGAAAATTTAAAATAGAAAATAGATTGTCACTAAATGAACTATTTTGTTATTGATGTGTGTAAGTAATAGTTTCTTAGTAGTATGCCCAAAATTACAAACTTTATAGAGGCGAATGATGACAAGGGGAGAGACTGCTTTAAAGTGGCGCCGAAGGAGCAAACAACATGTGAATCTCTCAGGCAAAAAGACTCTTGTTGGACGCAACTCTGGAGAGCGTCTATTTCGAATAGACCACCCACGAGGCAAACCTATTTAACGGGTAAACTTTCAGGTGAAAAGGACAGAGACTTCCTGCTATACAGCAGGGAGTTCTCTGTCCTTTTTTATGTGTAAAAAAGATACGATGATTCCCCGAAACCAAAGCAAATGGCCTTATATGAGGAGGATGTTAAATGACTGAGCTAAACAAAACACCACTTTACGATGTCTATCAACAGTACGGTGGAAAGATTATTGATTTTGGAGGTTGGGCTCTTCCAGTTCAATTCTCATCTATTAAAGAAGAACATCATGCGGTTCGTACAAAAGCTGGCCTGTTCGATGTTTCTCACATGGGAGAGTTTGATGTAAAAGGGACAACTAGCTTGGCATTTTTACAAAAAGTTATGACGAATGATGTTTCAGTATTACGTCCAGGTAAAGCACTATATACCGCGATGTGCTATGAAGATGGGGGCACAGTGGATGATCTCCTTGTTTATCAAAAAGGAGAAGATGACTACCTGCTTGTTGTAAACGCAGCAAATATTGAAAAAGACTTCGAATGGCTACAGCAGCATAAGCCAGAGGGTATTGAGCTTGTAAATCGTTCAAGTGAGTTTGCTTTACTAGCTTTGCAAGGTCCAGCTGCACAAGGTGTTTTACAGAAATTAACAGATGAATCATTATCTGACTTGAAACCATTTACATTTAAAGATGATGTAGAAGTAGCAGGTGTGAGAGCGCTTGTTTCACGTACAGGTTATACAGGCGAGGATGGTTTTGAACTGTACTGTTCTGCATCAGATGTAGTAACGCTTTGGACTGAGCTTTTAAAAAATGAAGAGGTAGTTCCGTGTGGATTAGGAGCACGAGACACGCTTCGTTTTGAAGCAACTTTAGCTTTATATGGTCAAGAGCTTTCAAAAGATATTACGCCAATTGAAGCACGTATCGGATTTGCAGTGAAAACGGATAAAGAAGATTTTATCGGCAAAGAGGTATTAAAGCGTCAGCGTGAAGAAGGACCAAACCGCAAGCTTGTTGGGCTTGAAATGATTGATAAAGGAATTCCACGACATGGATATGAAGTGTTTAGTGAGGAAGAAGAGATTGGCTTTGTTACAACAGGCACACAATCGCCAACTTTAAATAAAAACATTGGTCTTGCACTTATCGATGCTAAACATGCTGAGCTAGGTACAGAAGTGTATGTGCAAGTGCGAAAAAGACGTTTAAAAGCAAAAGTCGTGAAGACACCTTTTTATAAGCGTTCAAAATAATGTTGGGTAATTAAAGAGAGGGGACAAAAGAATGGTACATCGTTATTTACCAATGACATCAGAAGATCAGCAGCAAATGTTAAAGGCAATTGGCGTGTCTTCAGTGGATGAGTTGTTTTCAGATATCCCAGAAAGCGTTCGTTTCCAAGGGGAATACAATATAAAAAAAGCGGCATCAGAATCTGAGCTAGTAAAAGAGTTAACAAACTTAGCTACTAAAAATAAGAACGTAAAGGAATACGCTTCATTTTTAGGAGCAGGTGTTTATGATCACTATATGCCAATTATTGTTGATCACGTTATTTCGCGTTCAGAGTTTTACACAGCTTATACACCATATCAGCCTGAAATTTCGCAAGGAGAGCTGCAGGCTATCTTTGAATTTCAAACGATGATTTGTGAGCTAACAGGAATGGATGTTGCCAATTCATCCATGTACGATGGTGGTACAGCACTTGCTGAGGCAGCCATGTTAAGTGCAGGTCAAACGAGAAAGAAAAAAGTGTTAGTTTCAGAAACAGTTCACCCTGAATCACGAGCTGTGTTAGAAACGTACGCAGCAGGTCAGTACATTGAAGTAGTAGAAGTACCAAGCAAAGACGGCGTAACGGATCTGACGGTGCTGAAGGAGCGCATGGATGATGATGTAGCGGCTGTCATCGTTCAGTATCCAAACTTCTTTGGTCAAGTAGAACCTTTAAGAGAAATTGAAGCCATTGCTCATCAAGGAAAAGGAATGTTTGTTGTATCAAGCAATCCACTATCTCTTGGATTGTTAACTCCTCCGGGTCAGTTTGGTGCTGATATTGTTGTAGGAGATGCACAACCTTTTGGTATTCCAACACAGTTCGGTGGTCCTCACTGCGGCTACTTTGCTACAACGACAAAGTTAATGCGTAAAATTCCGGGACGCTTAGTTGGTCAAACGATTGATGAAAATGGTAAGCGCGGCTTTGTCTTAACGCTTCAAGCACGTGAGCAACATATTCGCCGTGATAAAGCAACTTCAAACATTTGTTCAAATCAAGCGTTAAATGCACTTGCAGCTTCAGTAGCGATGACTGCCTTAGGAAAGCAAGGGGTAAAGGAAATGGCTACGCAAAATTTATCAAAAACGCATTATGCATATAACGCATTAAAAGCAAGCGAAGTAGATGTTGTTTTTAATGGGGCATTTTTCAATGAGTTGGTTGTAAAACTACCTCAACCCAGTAAGGAAGTAAATCAAAAGTTATTAGCGAAGCATATCATTGGTGGCTATGATTTAGGCCGAGACTATCATGAGCTTAAGGATCACATGCTACTTGCTTTTACTGAACTCCGTACAAAAGAAGAAATCGACCAACTTGTGAAGGAATTGGGGGATCTTTATGCATAATCAACATCAATCGCTTATTTTTGAAATGAGTAAAGAAGGACGCGTTGGCTATTCATTACCAGAACTAGACGTGCCGGAAGTAACCAGTACAGAAGTGTTGCCAGCAGAATATGTACGTACCGAAGCACCAGAACTTCCAGAAGTGTCTGAGCTAGACATTATGCGTCACTATACTGCTCTTTCAAAACGTAACCATGGAGTAGACTCTGGCTTTTATCCGCTTGGTTCTTGTACAATGAAATATAATCCAAAAATTAATGAATATACAGCCCGTATTCCAGGCTTCGCTAATATTCATCCACTTCAGGATGAAGAAACGGTTCAAGGTGCTCTTGAGCTCATGTATGATTTGCAGGAGCACTTAACAGAGATTACAGGCATGGATGAAGTTACGCTTCAGCCAGCAGCAGGTGCTCATGGTGAGTGGACGGGGTTAATGATGATTCGTGCCTATCATGAAGCAAACGGTGATACGAAGCGTACGAAAGTAATCGTTCCTGATTCAGCTCATGGTACAAATCCAGCCTCGGCAACAGTAGCTGGATTTGAAACAGTTACTGTAAAATCTAATGAGCATGGTTTGGTAGACTTAGATGATCTTCGTAAAGTAGTAAACGAAGAAACAGCAGCTCTTATGTTAACAAACCCAAATACGTTAGGTCTTTTTGAAGAAGATATTTTGGAAATGGCAGAAATCGTTCATGCAGCTGGTGGTAAGCTTTATTATGACGGAGCGAACTTAAATGCTGTATTAAGTAAAGCACGACCAGGCGATATGGGCTTTGACGTTGTACATTTAAACCTTCATAAAACATTCACAGGTCCACACGGTGGTGGTGGTCCAGGTTCTGGTCCAGTTGGTGTAAAAGCAGATTTAATTCCATTTTTACCAAAACCGGTACTAGTCAAAACGGAAAGCGGCTTTACTTTCGACTACAATCGCCCACAGTCCATTGGCCGAGTTAAACCGTTTTACGGCAACTTTGGTATTAACGTACGTGCTTATACGTACATCCGCTCTATGGGTCCAGATGGTTTAAAAGCGGTAACGGAAAATGCGGTATTGAACGCAAACTACATGATGAGACGATTGTCAGAGCATTATGATTTACCGTTTGATCGTCATTGTAAGCATGAATTTGTTTTATCAGGGAAGCGGCAAAAGAAACTCGGTGTTCGCACGCTGGATATTGCGAAGCGACTGCTTGATTTTGGGTATCATCCACCGACAATTTACTTCCCTCTTATTGTCGAAGAGTGCATGATGATTGAACCAACTGAAACGGAATCAAAAGAGACGCTTGATGCGTTTATTGATGCAATGATTCAAATTGCAAAAGAAGTGGAAGAAAATCCGGAAATCGTTCAAGAAGCACCTCATACGACGGTTGTGAAGCGATTGGATGAAACGCTTGCAGCAAGAAAGCCTGTACTCCGCTATCAAAAAGAAAGTTAAAAAACAGCCCCTTCATCTAAGAAGGGGCTGTTTTTGTGGTTTATTTTTTTGTTTTAATTTTGCCGTTCCAAGCTTTGAATCCGCCTTTTAGGTCATGAATCTCTTTCACACCATGCTTGCGCAAGAGCTGAGCAGCACGACCAGTTCGCATGCCACTTTGGCAGTAAATATAAACGGGTTGATCAGTACGGAACTCCTTTATACGCATACGGAACTGTGAAAGAGGAATATTTCTTGCTCCTAAAATATGTCCGTTTTCAAATTCATTTGGTTCGCGAATATCAACTAGCTGTGCTTTACGATAACCGCTGCGGAATTCTTCTTCCGTTAACGTTTTCATAATGCGACGTTGGTAAAAAAACATTACGACAGAATAAATAATAATTGCCGCAAGTACAATGATTAGTGCCCACATGTTGTTTCTTCCTTTCTTCGACAAAATACATAGTCTTATTATATAAGTGAATGAAATTAGAAGTAAAGGGATTCTTCTTGAAGTCACGATAGTTTTTACGAAAGAAAAGTAAAAAATTACTGCTTCACTTTTCTTTTCCTTCTGCTTATCTTTTGGTAGACTAAAAAACGGATTAAGTTTATTACATATGTAAATGTCTACTATACTAGTTAGGGATGAGAAGAATGAAGCAAAAATGGAGATTCATTGATTCAAAAGAACGTTCGCCATATTACAATATGGCACTTGATGAAGCGCTTTTAGAGTGGCATAGCACTGGTCAAATACCACCAACGATTCGATTTTACGGCTGGAATCCTCCAACATTATCAATTGGTTACTTTCAAAAAGCTGAAAAAGAAATCAATTTTGAACAGGTAGATAAATTAGGATTAGGATTTGTGCGTCGACCAACAGGGGGACGAGGCGTTTTGCACGACGAGGAGCTTACTTACAGCGTCATTGTATCGGAAGACTATCCAAACATGCCTAAGACGGTGACAGAGGCGTATCGTGTCATTTCAGAAGGGTTATTAGAGGGATTTCGTTCGCTGGGTCTGGAAGCATATTTTGCAATCCCTCGCACAGAAGAAGAAAAAAATAGTTTGAAAAATCCACGTTCATCTGTTTGTTTTGATGCACCTTCATGGTATGAGCTTGTGGTAGAAGGGCGTAAAATTGCTGGAAGTGCACAAACGCGTCAAAAAGGTGTAATTTTACAGCACGGTTCTATTTTATTAGAGATTGACGAAGATAAATTATTTAGCGTATTTAATTATCCAAATGATCGTGTGAAAGAGCGAATGCAGCGTGCGTTTCGTTCAAAAGCTGTTGCAATCAATGCTATTGCAGGCCGTAAAATCCAAATGGAAGAAGCGAAGGAAGCATTTTATAAAGGCTTTGCTAGCGCTTTAGATATTGACTTAGAACCTTATGAATTAACAGAACAAGAAGAGCGTTACGTAGAAGAATTAGCACAAAAGAAATATGCTTCTGTTGAATGGAATTTTAGAAGATAACGATTGCTTAGGAGCACACTATTTAAGCTGTGCCCCTAAGTATTCTATCTAGCTGAAGAAAGTAATTGATGTAAAAGTCAAATACTTTTTTTAATGTAAAAAAAATATTTTTCTTGACATCTATCTATATGTAGGTGCTTGGGTTTTGGTTGAATACTACATGTTGAATTTGTCCAATCCGTGTGGTAAGTTATTGATAGTTGAAATTTTGCTTTTTTCCAAAATAAGGTAAATGATTGGTAAAATAGAGCACGATTGGTAAGGGAGTTGTCAGAATGACTGTTATAGTTAATCAAAAAGTAAATATGAATATTGAAAAGCTTAATCAAGATATTGAACGCTTTCCACAAGTACACCCAATTACACCAGATATGAAAATTACTCATAAAGGCGTATCTCGACTCGTAATGTTAGACCGTTATGCGTTTAAAGATACGGAAAAACTTACGTTATCAAAAGGAGACTTTGTTGTTTTAACCGTAAAGGAAGACCCTAAGTTTCCAGCTCGAGGACTTGGCTATGTGGAAAGCATTAATTTTGACCAAAAGATGGCAGTCGTAAAGGTTGAAGATGAGTTTCGTGGAGCGTTAGCACCTGAAGAAGCAGAAAGTGGACTTATTACTCGTTCATTAGACGTAATTGAAAAACCACTTGAAATCTTCTATGAGCAAATTGCAAAGCGTAACGCTACTGGGTTAGCTTCCGCTGAACAAACGGAAGAGAAGCGAAACGAATGGTTTGAAAAATTCTATCAAGAGCTTGTTCAAATGAACTTTGTACCAGCTGGACGCGTTCTGTACGGAGCGGGAGCTGAAACGGATGTTACATACTTTAACTGCTATGTAATGCCGTACGTAAAAGATTCTCGCGAAGGAATCTCCGAACACCGTAAGCAAGTCATGGAAATCATGAGCCGAGGCGGAGGAGTTGGAACAAACGGTTCAACCCTGCGTCCACGCAACACACTAGCGCGTGGTGTAAACGGTAAATCATCAGGATCTGTCTCTTGGTTAGATGATATTGCGAAACTTACGCACCTTGTTGAGCAAGGCGGTTCTCGTCGCGGTGCTCAAATGATTATGTTAGCGGATTGGCATCCAGATATTGTTGAGTTTATTATCTCTAAAATGCAAAATCCACGCATTTTACGATTCTTAATTGAAAATACAAATGATGAAATGATTAAAAAACATGCCCAAGATAAGCTGAAATTTACGCCGCTTACGGAATCTGAAAAGGACATGTACCAAGGAATTATCAATTATAAGCAAATTCCAGGTCTTGGTGGATTCAGCGAGAAAATTATTGCAGATGCTGAAGAAAAACTACAAACTGGTGGAACGTACAGCGTTCATAATTCTGAATTTTTAACAGGAGCAAACATTTCTGTTTGTTTAACAAAAGAGTTTATGGATGCAGTTGAAAACGACGGTGAATACGAGCTTCGCTTCCCGGATGTAGAAAGCTATTCGAAAGAAGAAATGGCACACTACAACGAAAACTGGCATGAGGTAGGAGATGTTCGCGAGTGGGAAAAACAAGGTAATAAGGTTCGTACGTATCGTAAAATTCGTGCAAAAGAGCTTTGGAACTTAGTTAATATTTGCGCAACGTACTCAGCAGAGCCTGGTATCTTCTTCTTTGATAATGCAAACGACATGACAAATGCACAAGCATACGGTCAGCATGTTGTGGCAACAAATCCATGTGGAGAACAACCACTTGCACCGTTTTCAGTTTGTAATTTAGCAGCTGTAAATTTAGCGCAAATGGCAGATAAAGAAAAGAAAACAGTAGACTTTGAAAAACTTCGTCAAACGGTTGAAACGGGTGTGCGCATGCAGGATAACGTTATTGATGCAACGCCTTACTTCTTAGAAGAAAATCAAAAGCAAGCTCTTGGTGAGCGTCGTGTAGGTCTTGGTGTAATGGGTCTTCATGATTTGCTTATCTACTGTGAAACAGAGTACGGTTCTGAAAAAGGAAACGAACTTGTTGATCAAGTATTTGAAACAATTGCAACAACAGCATATCGTGCGTCTGTAGAGCTTGGGAAAGAAAAAGGAAGCTTCCCATTCTTAATTGGTGATACTAAGGAAGAAACGGATCGTTTACGTGAAGCTTTCACAAATACAGGGTTTATGAAAAAGATGCCTGAAGACATTCGCGAAAGCATCAAAGAGCACGGTATTCGTAACTCACACTTACTAACAGTAGCACCTACTGGTAGTACAGGAACAATGGTTGGTGTGTCAACAGGTCTTGAGCCATACTTCTCATTCTCTTACTTCAGAAGCGGTCGGTTAGGGAAATTTATTGAAGTAAAAGCAGATATCGTTCAAGAATATTTAGACCAACATCCAGAAGCGGATCCAAACAACCTTCCTGAATGGTTTATCTCAGCAATGGAATTGGCTCCAGAAGCTCATGCTGATGTTCAGTGTGTCATTCAACGTTGGATTGATAGTTCAATTAGTAAAACGGTAAATGCACCTCGTGGCTATACAGTTGAACAAGTTCAAAAAGTGTACGAGCGTTTATATAAAGGCGGTGCAAAAGGCGGTACGGTTTATGTAGACGGTAGCCGTGATGCTCAGGTATTAACGCTAAAAGCAGAAGAAAATACATTTGATGAAGAAGTAAAAGAAACAAAAGCAGAAAAACCACACGTTGTATTAGTCGATACAATCAACGAAGTAGGATCAACCGATGTAACGATTGGTTCTGAAATTGGAAATACGTGTCCGGTTTGTCGCCAAGGAACTGTTGAAGAAATGGGTGGCTGCAACACATGTACAAATTGTGGCGCTCAGTTAAAGTGTGGTTTATAAGAAAGTGATAGAGACTGAGACATAAGTAGTTCAGTCCTTACTATACCTGAACGATTGAGAGTTCATAACTTTTAATCGTTCAGGTTTTTTGGTTGATTGTGAAAACAATGTTGGAAACAGGGTGGAATGGATCGTAGGATACTCGACTCCTGCGGAAAAGAGAGGGAAAACGGAGATCCCGCAGCGCAGCGAGGAAGCTCAGGTTCCTCCCCGCGGAAAGCGAGTGGCCGTAGCGCAATGGAACGAACATGTTGAGACAAATCAAAGAGATGGGAACAGCTAGTGTTCGTGTTTTAGAAGCAATCATTTTGTTATGTCCCAAACTCTATCTGTTGAAATAAATGGCTGCTACATTTCCTTGTATTTGCTTATACTATATAGTATGATTTTACATGAATGTCTTTTGGTATATCGTTAGTTTTCGTCTTTTTGAGCAGTATATTACTAAAAGTTTACAGAAGCGTGTTTCGTTAGTTTATACATAATAATTATTTTATTGGGGGAGATTTCATGCCTACGCCAAGTATGGAAGATTATATTGAACAAATATATATGCTGATTGAAGATAAAGGATATGCTAGGGTTTCGGATATCGCTGATGCTTTAACAGTTCATCCCTCATCAGTCACAAAAATGGTGCAGAAGCTTGATAAAGATGAATATTTAATCTATGAAAAATACCGCGGTCTTGTTTTAACTCCGAAAGGACAAAAGATTGGTAAGCGTCTTGTTTATCGCCATGAACTATTGGAGCAACTGCTGCGTATTATCGGTGTAGATGAAGAAAATATTTATGAAGATGTTGAAGGTATTGAGCATCATCTAAGCTGGAACTCAATTGACAGAATCGGTGATTTAGTACAATATTTTGAGGAAGATCCAGAGCGTGTGCAAGGTTTGCGAAGTGTCCAAAAGAAAAATGAAGAAGAGCAACAGCTATAACGCATATTGGAAAGAGGCTGGGACATAAGTAATTCAGCCAATGATAAACCTGAACGATTGAGAGTTTCTCACTTTTAATCGTTCAGGTTTTTTGTTGATTGTGAAAACAATGTTGGAAACAGGGCGGAATGGAGCGTAGGACACTCGACTCCTGCGGGAAAGAGAGGGAAAACGGAGATCCCGCAGCGCAGCGAGGAAGCTCAGGTTCCTCCCCGCGGAAAGCGAGTGACCGTAGCGCAATGGAACGAACATGTTGAGACAAATCAAAGAGATGGGAACAGCTAGTGTTCGTTTTTTAGAAGCCATCATTTTGTTATGTCCCAAACTCCTTTTTATTTTTAGCATAATTTAATAAAAGAGGTACTAAAGTGTAGATAGGAGGCAGACTGAAGGAGTTGAGAACTTCTGTATATTGATGGCGTTTTTTCAGGTGGTGGCCTTAAAGGCTTTGCATTAATTGGGGCCTTACAAGCTTTAGAGGAGCGAGACTTTATTTTCAGGCGTCTAGCAGGTACAAGTGCTGGCTCAATTGTATGCGCTCTTATTGTGGCAGGTTATACAAGTGACGAAATGATGGAGATGATGGATGAAATGAATGTGAAGTCTTTGCTAGATCAACGCGTTTCTTTTCTTCCATCCGCCTTAACAAAGTGGCTTCTTCTCTATTGGAACTTAGGATTATATAAAGGTGAAAAATTAGAAAAATGGATAGCGAGTAAATTAAAAGCAAGAGGCATTGTTACATTTGGTGATTTGCCAGCGGAATCGCTGCGCATCATTGCTTCTGATTTAACAAATAGTCAGCTCGTTATACTACCCGATGATTTGCCTAGGTATGGAATAGATCCAAAGAAATTTCCCGTAGCAAAAGCTGTGCGGATGAGCTGTAGCATTCCCTACTTTTTTGAGCCAGTTAGGCTGCGGACAAATCCCGTAAGCCTCATTGTGGACGGTGGGGTATTAAGTAACTTTCCTATTTTTTTATTTGACGATGATCAAAAGCGTAAACAAAGGCCTGTTTTGGGTATTAAGCTTAGCCCTCGTGAAAAAGAAGAAGATAAAAAAAATATTAAAAATGCAATCGCGATGTTTTCAGCTTTATTTGATACAATGAAAGACGCTCATGATGCAAGGCATATATCAAAACGTCACGAGCGAAATATTATCTTTTTACCAGTTAGTGAAGTGTTCGCTACGGAATTTTCCTTACCAGACGAACAGAAACATCAGCTTTTTCACTATGGCAAGAATAAAGCGGAGCTATTCTTAAAAAGATGGTGCTATTAAATAGAAAAAACTGCGTCTTTGTAAGGCGCAGTTTTTTCATTAAAAGAAGGCACGGTTTTTCTTTTTTCCTTTTTTGCCTTCAATGACTGTTAAATGTGTATTGCTTTTCTTCTTCTTTAACGGTTTGTTAACTTTAGCAGATGGACGTTTTTGGACGTTTCGATAAGCGTTCATATCCACTTTATTACCGCTGCGTTCTTTTTCTTTTTGGCGTATTTTTGATTGTTTTACAGCTCGATGATAGCCTTTGTCTTGTCCTTTGGTTTGGGCAGGACGGATAATAAACCGATAAACTAAGTAAAACAAAATGATAAATAAAAAGATATAGCCTGCTTGGCGCAATAGGCTTGTTGGATTTGTTGCAAGTGTGTAAATAAACCCAATGATTCCTAAAGCAATTAATGAATTAACAAGTGGTTTAACGAATGGACGCCTCATTTTGTTCACCTCCTAAAATGATAAAAGAAAGCAAAACAGTCTTAACTTACTTGTTCGCCACCGGTTACAGATTTTCCCTCATTTTCAATGCGTAAAAGCTCTTGAAACGAAGCGATTGCAACTTCGACTTGGTCATCCTTAGGTTCCTTTGTAGTAAGAAGCTGTAGCCATAGCCCAGGGTAACCTAAGAATCGTAAAACAGGTACATGGCGAACTTTATTGGTCAATTGTAGTACTTCAAAAGATAAACCCAACACGACGGGAATCAAAGCAAGTCGGTTTACGACTCTAAGCCAAAGCGGGTCCGTAGGGACAAGGAGATAGACAAACATTCCAACGACAACTGTAAATAGAATGAAGCTACTTCCGCAGCGATAGTGTAGCCGAGACTGAGCTTGAACTGATTCTACCGTAAGTTCCTGATTGTTTTCATACGCATTAATGACTTTATGTTCTGCTCCGTGATATTGAAAGACGCGTTTAATAAGCGGAGTTTGTGAAATCGCGTAAATATAACCGAGCAATAATAAAAGCTTAAAGAAGCTTTCAATCACTACTTGTGCTAAATCGGAAGCGAAAATAGGACGAGTCAAATTTGCTAAAAACACTGGGATTAGAGTGAAAAGCACTTTTCCAAATAGAAAAGAAAGTACACCAATTGTTGCAACACCCAATATTAAGGATAGTTTTGATTCTTTTTTTTCTTCTTTAATTACATCGTCTTCGTTAGGATGTACATCGTAACGTTCAGATGAAAAATTTAAATGTTGTGTACCGTTTGCACTTGCTTCAATAATCGCTGCAATTCCTCTTAAAAACGGAATTTTTTTCAGCGCTGTTAGTACACGATTCGATCTCCGAGAAGATTGAAAATACTCAATAGATTGATCTTTGCGACGAATGGCAGTGACCATCATTTTCTTGCCGCCAAACATGACTCCTTCAATGACAGCCTGCCCACCGTATGCGTTTTTTTGTAATTTAGACATTTCAGACACCAACCTAACTCAGACTAATTGCCCCTTAATAATTTATATTCTACAGCAATTTCGAATAAACCTCTAGGTCGATGTATGTTATCTAGTTTAGACAAAACTTTTCTATATCACACATGAAATGATAAAATTTTCCTGTTGTTTTCATTAAGAAACGTTCAACTTTATAATAGAACAGTAAAGATCAGCTCATACTATTCAGTAGAGGTGATGAAGATGACAGCTAAACAAGATAATAAGTCGACACATCAACAAATACAATCAAAGGAAGGCTCATTCTTAGCTAAAGTGGTAGTTATTGGTTTTGTAGGAGGAGTGTTTTGGAGCTTAATGGGATACATTACGTATTTATTTAGCTTTAGTGAAATTCATCCCAATATGATTTTACAGCCGTGGGCTTTTGGTAGCTGGAAATATCGCTGGCCAGGGCTTATTGTTAGCGTTTTGATAATTGGTATTATATCAATTGGTGTAGCGCTTCTTTACTATGTGCTCTTAAAAAAGTTTAAATCAATATGGTTTGGTATTGCATATGGGGCAGTGCTTTGGGCGCTCGTTTTCCTTTTACTCAACCCGTTGTTTCCAAGCATGAAAATGATAGGAGAATTAACGTCTAATACCATTATTACAACCATTTGTTTATACATCTTATACGGGATATTTGTCGGATATTCCATTTCCTTTGAGGCAGCAGAGCTAAACAGCAGTTCTAGACATAACCCAGAACTTGTGAATGAGTAGTGTGAATGTTTTGATTTATGATAAACTAAAAAGAGAAAACGTAAGGTTTATTTTAATGATAAAAATAGCTGTGTAAGCAAGGGAGAGTGTCCATGAGAAAGTTTTTGGTAATTAATGGTCCGAACTTAAATAGGCTCGGTGTTCGAGAACCAGCAGTTTATGGGAGAGAGAATTTAAAAACGTTAGAGCGCAACCTCCAGCAGCTTGCTGAGCAACAGGGTGTGCATATTGAATGTGTTCAGTCTAATCATGAAGGAGTTATTATTGATTGGATTCATGGAGCAGACGAGAACTTTGATGGAATTGTCATTAACCCAGGGGCATTCACCCACTATAGCTACGCAATCCGCGATGCGATTGCAAGCATTTCAGTTCCTGTGCTTGAAGTTCATATTTCAAACGTACATAAGCGAGAAGCATTTCGTCACGAATCAGTGACGGCGCCTGTCACAGCAGGACAAATTGTAGGTTTGGATATTTATGGATATGAGTTAGCGATTCTTGCTCTGTTGCAAAAGAAAGGGGAATGAAGGATGAAAATAGAGAAATTACGCAAACAGTTTCATACGTTAAATGTTGACGGTATGGTTATTACAAGTGAATATAACCGTCGCTATATGACTAACTTTACTGGTTCGGCAGGTATAGCAGTAATCTCTAACGATAAAGCTGTATTTATCACAGATTTTCGTTATGTAAAGCAGGCCGCTGAACAAACAGAGGGATTTGAAATTGTGCAACATAAAGGCCCAATCTTAGAAGAAGTAGGGCAGGTTATTACGAAGCTTGGAATGAAAAGCGTTGGCTTTGAAGAGAATCATGTTTCATATGCTCAGTTTCAACAGCTTGAAAAGCATGTCAAAGCAGAGCTTATTCCAGTTTCCACTGCCGTTGAAAACTTACGCTTGATAAAGAGTGACTCAGAGATTAAGATATTAAAGGAAGCTGCAAAAATTGCAGATGCAGCATATGAGCATATTTTGACCTTCGTTAAGCCTGGTGTAACAGAGCTTCAAGTGTCTAATGAGCTGGAGTTCTTTATGCGAAAGCAAGGTGCAATTTCGTCCTCGTTTGATACAATTGTGGCGTCAGGTCATCGTTCGGCATTACCGCACGGCGTTGCTTCTGAAAAAGTCATTGAAGCAGGAGAATTTGTTACGCTTGATTTTGGTGCGTATTATAAAGGCTATTGTTCTGACATTACCCGTACATTTGCGGTAGGGAAAGTCAGTGAAGGACTAAAGGGAATTTATGATACAGTATTAGAGGCGCAGTTAAGAGGCATGAAAGGAATTAAAGCGGGTATTACGGGTAAGGAAGCCGATGCCTTAACAAGAGACTATATTGTAGAAAAAGGATATGGACAGTATTTTGGTCATTCTACAGGTCATGGTGTGGGGTTAGAGGTTCATGAAGGCCCGTCGCTTTCTGTGAAGTCTCAGGATACGCTGCAGCCAGGAATGGTTGTAACGGTTGAACCAGGTATTTACATACCAAACCTTGGTGGCGTTCGTATTGAAGACGATACCGTGGTAACAGAAGAAGGAAATGAGTCATTAACATACTCACCGAAAGAACTTATTATTTTATAAGATGTAGGAGGATTTTTTCATGATTTCAGTAAACGATTTTCGCACAGGTCTAACAGTAGAAGTAGACGGAGGTATTTGGCGCGTAATGGACTTTCAACACGTAAAGCCAGGTAAAGGAGCAGCGTTTGTTCGCTCAAAGCTTCGTAACTTACGTACTGGAGCTGTTCAAGAGAAAACATTCCGTGCAGGTGAAAAGGTAGCAAAAGCACAAATTGATAACCGTAAAATGCAGTATTTATATGCAAGTGGTGATCAGCACGTATTTATGGATAACCAATCATATGAGCAATTAGAACTTCCAGCATCAGCAATTGAATATGAGCTAAAGTTCTTAAAAGAAAACATGGAAGTAGCTATCATGATGTATCAAGGTGAAACGCTGGGTATTGAGCTTCCAAATACAGTTGAATTAAAAGTTACTGAAACAGAACCAGGTATTAAAGGTGATACAGCATCAGGTGGTACGAAGCCAGCTACGGTTGAAACAGGCCTAATTGTACAAGTTCCATTCTTCGTGAATGAAGGCGATGTATTAATTATCAACACAACAGATAGCAGCTATGTATCACGTGCATAATAAAGCATAAAAAAAGAAGAGATGATCATCTCTTCTTTTTTTATGCTTTTCTTTTTCGTAAGTGATAAGTTGTCTACGGATTGCATAGGTTGTACTAAATGATGTAATACGTGGGAGGAAGTTATGAAGCATTGGTTTGATCACATAAACGGAACTGTTTTGACGATGGCTTGTTTACGGTTTGTCTCATCTTTTATTGAATTCATCGCAGCCATTTTAATTTTTACGAATAATGATGTCAAAAAAGCATTAATGATTAATGGAATGCTGGCGCTGGTAGGGCCAATTGTGATGATCACGTCATTTAGCCTTGGATTAGTATCAGTTGCTGACCAACTATCTTTTGGCAAGCTTGTGCTCATCGGTACAGGCGTCCTTTTAATTTTAATTGGGGTATTTAAGTGAAGTTTCTGACATAACAAGTAAAAGCTTGCCATACATTGAAATGAGTATAAAGGTGAGGGGATTTCAATGCTAGATGAAATTGTGGCTATTTTTCCAGAAGGCATTAAGCGCAATGTACAGCCATATATACAGCGCTATATAGATACTTTAGAGGAAGTGCGCATTCGAATTGGAAGGCCAATTGAGCTAACAATTGACAGTCAGCCAGTCTTTTTGTCCTATGTGGTAACGGCAGAAGATACGCTATTTATTTTAAACAAGCTCAGTCATTTCTCTATTTATATGATTGAAGAAGAATTGAAAAAAGGGTATGTCACGATTGAAGGGGGTCATCGAGTAGGACTTGCAGGTAAAGTTATTACTGAAAATGGACATGTTCGTGTAATCCGTGATGTGACGTCGTTCAACATTCGAGTGGCAAAAGAACAGATTGGCATAGCGGAACCACTAATTCCTCTTCTCTACCAATCCCGATGGCTTAGCACCATTTTGATTGGTCCCCCACAAACGGGAAAAACAACAATGATAAGAGACTTAGCAAGAATGATGAGCACAGGGAATAGGCAACGAAAGATTGAAGCGGTTAAAGTGGGTATCGTAGATGAACGCTCGGAAATCGCAGGCTGTGTCAAAGGTGTTCCACAACATACTTTTGGAACACGAATAGATGTTTTAGATAGCTGTCCGAAAGCTGAAGGAATGATGATGATGATTCGATCGATGAGTCCAAACGTATTAATTGTGGATGAGGTAGGAAGTGAAGAAGATTGTCAAGCTGTGTTAGAGGCTGTCAATGCGGGTGTACAAGTGTTTATGACGGTGCATGGTTATGATCTATTTGATTTAAATAAACGTCCCTCCTTGAAACAATTAATAGAACTTGAAGTATTCGAACGCTATATCGTATTAACCAATGAGAATGGTCCAGGAACTGTAAAAACCATCTATGACCGAGGAAGAAAGCCACTTTCGTTGAAGTCGAATTATTCTTTGAAATAAAAAGGGTGACGAAGAAATGAAAATTTTAGGAGCTATTTTTATTTTGCTTGCTTCTACGTTCACGGGTTTTGAAGTTGCCAAGCAGCTTAGCGAAAGGCCGAGGCAACTTCGGCAATTGAAAACAGCGCTACGATCGTTAGAGTCAGAAATTATGTACAGTAATCGCCCACTTCATGAAATTTCACACATGCTTTCAAAACAATTTCCTAATCCGTTATCGCTTTTTTTTAAGGAGTTTGAACAGCGTTTAACACAAGGAATGACCACTGCCAAAGAAGCGTGGGAGTACGCTCTTCAAACTCATAAAAAAGCGCTTGCCTTTAAAGAGGGAGAACTTGAAGTGTTGAAGCAGTTTGGTGAAACGTTAGGACAACATGATCGGTATTCCCAACAAAAACATATATTATTAGCTATTAACCATTTGGATCGGGAAGAACAGGACGCACTTGAACAGCAAAATCGGTATGAAAAAATGATAAAAAGTCTGGGCTTTTTATCAGGATTGCTACTCGTCATTTTATTGATGTAGTGATTGGGGGAATTAGGGATGAACATTGATATGAATACAATTTTTCAAATAGCAGGAATCGGTATTGTTGTAGCATTTCTCGTTACGGTGTTAGAGCAAATGGGGAAGAAAGATTACGCGAACTGGGTAACGCTTATAGGGTTTATTTATATCTTGTTTATGGTTGCATCGATTGTTGAAGATTTATTTCAAAAAATTAAAGCCGTTTTTTTATTTCAAAGCTAAGGGAGTGATTAGCCATTGAAATGATACAAATTGTGGGCTTAGGCTTAGTGGCTACCTTTTTAGCACTCATTTTAAAAGAACATAAATCGCCCATTGCCTTTTTACTTGTTGTTTTTGTAGGCTGCGTGATCTTTTTACTTTTAATCGATCAGATATACGAGATTATTAAAATGATTGAAAAACTTTCTGTGAATGCACATGTGAATATGATTTATGTGGAAACAATCTTAAAGATTATAGGGATTGCTTACATTGCAGAGTTTGGTGCTCAGATTACGAAGGACGCTGGGCAAGGTGCGATTGCTTCTAAAATTGAACTGGGCGGTAAAATTTTAATTTTATCAATGGCTATTCCAATTTTAACAGTAATTATTGAAACAATTATTTCCATGCTACCGTCCTAAATTATTAAGCTTATGAGGTGACGAGATGAAGTGGTGTATGAGTAAACGAAAATTGCTCGCATTCCTTTTGCTCCTCTTCTTTTTCTTTCCAAATAATGTACAAGCCTCTCAGTCTGCGCCTCAAGAAGAAATAGTAGATGAACAAATAGACCAGCTCGATATCGACGAAGTGAAGCAATTTTGGGATGATATCTTGACTCAGTATGGCGGCTTTTTACCAGAAAGTCAAAAGGGTAGTTTAGTTGACTTCTTAAAAGGTGACAAAGAGTTTTCACTTCAAGAATGGCTGAACGGGTTGGTGAAATTTTTACTTCATGAAATTATTTCAAATGGAAAACTGCTGGGAACGCTCATTATGTTAACCGTATTCAGCGTCTTTTTACAAACGTTACAAAGTGCATTCAATCAGCAAGCTGTTAGTAAAGTGGCATATGCACTTGTTTATATGGTGTTAATTATCATTGCTTTAAATAGTTTTCAAGTAGCCATTGCATACGCAACCGGCGCAATTGAAACAATGTCTAAGTTCATTTTAGCCTTAGTGCCATTATTATTGGCGTTAATGGCTTCATCAGGCGGGGTAATATCGGCTGCTTTCTTTCATCCAGTCATTTTATTTTTAATGAACATTAGCGGGATGCTCATCCAGTATATAGTCATGCCACTATTATTTTTATCAGCACTATTAAGCATTGTGAGCACTATTTCAGATCAGTACAAGGTTACACAGTTAGCTCAGCTACTTCGAAACGTCAGCATTGGTATTCTAGGAATCTTTTTAACAGTCTTTTTAGGAGTCATTTCAGTACAAGGTGCTACTTCTGCTGTGGCGGATGGAATTACTATTCGGACCGCTAAATTTGTTACGGGAAACTTTATTCCAGTTGTGGGACGAGTGTTTACGGACGCGGCAGATACCGTTATCACAGCTTCACTTCTTTTAAAGAATACAGTTGGAATAGCAGGAGTGGTGGTTTTACTTCTAATTGTTGCTTTTCCAGCTATTAAAGTATTAGCCCTAGCACTTATTTATAAGCTAGCAGCAGCACTTTTACAGCCGATTGGCGGTGGTCCTGTTATTTCGTGTTTAAGCATTATTAGTAAAAGTGTTGTTTACATTTTTGCTGCATTGGCAATTGTCTCACTGATGTTTTTCCTGTGCTTAACAGTCATCATTACGGCCAGCAACGTTACGATGATGGTGAGATAGGAGGGAAAGAAATGCAAGCACTAACAAGTTGGATTACGAATATTATTCTATTTATTTTACTAGCAACCGTTATAAATTTACTGCTTCCTAGTTCAGGCTTTCAAAAGTATACGAAGCTCGTCATTGGCTTGCTTTTAATGTTAATTATTGTTACGCCAGTCTTTCAAATTTTAAAAGTAGACGTGAACAAAATGTTTAATTCTATTCGATTGTCAGCGGCTAGTGACGATGCAGGCGTAGAAAATTTAATAGAAAGTAAGAAAAAAGAAATACAAGCTTCACAACGTGCATATATTTTAGAACAAATGGCTGTCCAAATGGAGACAGAGGTAAAAGAGGAGCTGATGGAACAGTATGGTGTAGCAATTGATCAGATGCACATTGAAACGAAAAACGAAGAAGCAGATCCCGAAGCCGACAATATAAAAACGATTACAGTTGTGATGAGTGCAGAAGAGCCTGAGGATGAACAGGCCGTGGCAGTTGTGAAAGAAATCTCCATTGACACCTCCACACCAATTGAAAAGGAACCTTCAAAAGAAGCGACGGATATTACTACGTATCTAGCAGCTAAATGGGGCATAGATGAAAAACAAATGATTGTAAACTTGGAGGAGGAGTGAACGTGACATGAATGATAAAAAAGAAGGATCATCATTTTTAAAAAGACTTTTCTCCTTGACAAAAAAATCAGATGATAAGAAGCCGTCTAAGCTTGTCTACATGGGTATTTTATTAGCAGCAGGCATGGTGTTTATGCTCATGAACGGTTCAAAGGGTATGTTGCAATCAACAGTAGATGAAGCAAAACCAGCTTCTTCTACTGTACAGGACCAAGAGGATGTTCCGGCATTTGGTTCAAAAAAAAACACAGCGATTACCGATTATGAAAAAAAATATGAAGAACAGTTACAAGACGTATTAGAACAGATTGATGGTGTAAGCAAGGTGGAAGTAATCGTAAACCTCGATGCAACAGAGGCAAAAGTTTATGAAAAAAACACGGTGACCCAAAAGCAGTCGACAGACGAAACAGATCGTGAGGGTGGAAAACGAAAAGTAGAAGACATCTCTACGGATGAAAAGTTAGTTATCGTCAGAAGTGGTGACCAGGAAAAGCCTGTTGTAGTGAAAACAGAAAAGCCGAAAATACGAGGTATCCTCGTCGTTGCGAAAGGGGCTGATAATATCGAAGTGAAAAAATGGATTATTGAAGCAGTCACGCGCTCCTTAGATGTGCCTAGTCATAGAGTTGCTGTATTACCTAAAAAAGGTTAAGGGGGAAATCCAAATGTTATTAAAAAAGCAAACAGTTTGGTTATTAACAATGTTAAGTTTAGTAGTGGTTTTATCAGTGTATTATATGACAACGCCAGAAAGCCCTCAGTCAAACGTAGCGGTTGTGGATCAACAAGAAGAAAATACGAACAAAGAAGCTGTAAAAGAAGATGCTAAAGAGCCAGCAAAAGAAGATACAAAAAAGGAAAATGCTAAGTCTACTACAGAGAGCAAAACGACTGTATCAAATGTAGAAAGTGATGAATTATTTACGGCGCTTCGCTTAGAGCTAATTGATGAGAGAAGCAAGCTGAAAGAAGAGTTACAGGAAGTAGCTGCTTCTAAAAACGTATCAGCTACTGAAGTAAGTAAAGCAATGGATAAAATCGACCAGCTATCGGAGCTAGCAGAGAAAGAGGCTGTCATTGAAACTTTAATTAAGTCTAAAGGTTATGAAGATGCACTGGTAAGAGCTGATGGTAGCGAGGTTAACATTACTGTGAAAACTGAAAAGCATTCTAAAGCAAAAGCAAATGAAATTATTCAATTAGTGAAAAAAGAGCTTGGGCAAAAAGAGGTAGCAGTTGAGTTTCAACCAACAAAATAAATCAATTCAAAAAGCGATGAAGCCTATTGTCATCGCTTTTTTTATGATTCTTACTAGGCTGATAGCTGAATTTTAACGTGGATTTATCCAGGTGATTGGGTTATAATTATCGTTATAGCCTTATATTAGTACTAGGTTATAATGTTTTTCTACAATTGTAATTTCTCTATCGATACAATTATAATTGGAAATAGTAGTAAGTTCTAAAACCCATTTTGAGTAGATTATTCTTTTACATGCGCACAAAGCAATTTGAATGAAGGTTGCAATTTGTCGTATCATAGCAAAGTAGTAGAAAGATTTCTATTTCATGAAGTAGGAGTGTTTAATATGTTGAAAATTCAAGAAATCCGTGAATTAATTAAATTAGTTGATCAATCATCCATTGAAGAATTTGTATATGAGCATGAAGGGGCAAAAGTAAAAATGAAAAAGAAAGGTGCAATTGTTTCAAAGAACGCTGCACCTGTACAAGTTGTTTCATCAACTCCTGAAGTAGTAGCACCACAACCTGCTGCTCAGCCACAAGCGGCAGCCGTAAGTGAAACAAAAACAGCTGAGCCAGTAGAAGCAGCACCAGCAAAAGATGAGAATCTACATAAAATTACGTCTCCAATGGTTGGAACGTTTTATGCATCATCTTCTCCAGACGACGATGCGTATGTTGCAGTGGGTGACAAAGTTCAAAAAGATTCCATTGTGTGCATCGTTGAAGCAATGAAATTATTTAATGAAATTGAAGCAGAGGTTAAAGGTGAGATTGTGGAAATTTTAGCTGAGAATGGTCAGCTTGTAGAATATGGTCAACCTCTGTTCTTAGTGAAGCCTGAATAAGGAGCGGTAAAACATGATTAAAAAGCTTTTAGTTGCAAATAGAGGAGAAATTGCAGTTCGTATTATTCGTGCCTGCAAAGAATTAGGCGTAGAGTCAGTTGCAGTTTATTCCCAAGCCGATCGCAACGCTCTTCATGTACAGCTTGCAGATGAAGCTTATTGCATCGGACCTACGGCATCAAAAGATAGTTATTTAAACTTTACAAATATCATGAGCGTTGCAACATCGACAGGTTGTGATGCGATCCATCCTGGATATGGATTCTTAGCGGAGAACTCTGATTTTGCAGAGCTTTGTCGCGAATGCAATATTACATTTGTGGGACCTACTCCTGAAGCTATTACAAAAATGGGAACAAAAGACATTGCGCGAGAAACAATGCGTGAAGCAGGTGTGCCAATTGTTCCAGGCTCAACGGGTATCGTAGAGTCTGTTGAAGATGGCATGTCAATTGCTAAAGATATTGGGTACCCTGTTATTATTAAAGCAACAGCCGGCGGTGGAGGAAAAGGAATTCGCGTTGCGAGAACGGAGCAAGAGCTCGTAAAAGGAATTACGATTACGCAACAAGAAGCTGCTACGGCATTTGGTAACCCTGGTGTATATATTGAAAAGTACATCGAGGACTTCCGTCATGTTGAAATTCAAGTATTAGCAGATACACATGGTAACGTGATTCATTTAGGAGAGCGCGACTGTAGTATTCAGCGCCGACTTCAAAAATTAATTGAAGAAACGCCTTCTCCAGCATTAAATGAAGAAACACGTACTAAAATGGGAGACGCAGCTGTAAAAGCGGCTCAAGCAGTTGGCTATACAGGGGCTGGTACAGTAGAGTTTATCTTTGATTATCGCGAAAATAAATTCTATTTTATGGAAATGAATACGCGGATTCAAGTAGAGCATCCTGTAACAGAAATGGTAACAGGTGTTGACTTGATTCAGGAACAAATTAAAGTAGCAAATGGCGAACATCTTCCTTTAAAACAAGAGGAAGTAACATTTAATGGGTGGGCAATTGAATGTCGTATTAACGCAGAAAACCCTGAGAAAAACTTCATGCCATCTGCTGGAACAATCGAAATGTATTTACCACCAGGGGGCTACGGAGTACGCGTTGATTCAGCCGCATACCCAGGCTATACAATCCCGCCATATTATGATTCTATGATTGCGAAGCTAATTGTTCATGCACCAACTCGCGAAGAGGCAATCGAGCGAATGAAGCGTGCTTTAAGTGAGTTTGTTATTGAAGGAGTTGCAACAACGATTCCGTTCCACTTGAAATTATTAAATCACGAACAGTTTGTAGGTGGAGAATTCAATACAAAATTTCTTGAGCTACATGATGTAATGAATTCGTAGTATAGTATAAATAATAGGAGGTGCTGTACATGAACGAAAATCATGTATTAGAAATGGAAGAACATCCAAATTCCTTAGGTAAAGTTGAAATTGCTCCTGAAGTCATTGAAGTAATTGCAGGGATTGCGGCTTCAGAAGTAGATGGCGTTACGGCTATGCGTGGCAATTTTGCAGCAGGTGTCGTTGAAAAGTTAGGGAAGAAAAACCATGGAAAAGGCGTTAAAGTTGATTTAACTGAAAATGGTATTAAAGTTGATGTATTCTGCATGATGAAGTTTGGTGTATCTATTCCGGTTGTGGCGCAAAAGGTACAAGATAATATCCGCCAAGCGTTAAAAAATATGACAGCAATTGAAATAGATGAAGTAAATATTCATATTGTAGGCGTTCAATTTGATACGCAAAAGCAAGAAGTTGAAGAAGAGGAGTAACTCCTAATTTTAGTTATTTCTTTTCCAGACAAGCTATGGTAAAGTGAAAAAGACTGTCTCGTCACATAGACGGTCTTTTTCGTGTTTATGAGTTGGTCTGGAAGGTGTAACATGGCGGAAAAGCACTTAATGAAGAAGGACGCCATGTTACGCTTTCTAGTGTTGGATGATTAAAAGCCGCGTAAAAATGAGATAGTAATGACGGGTGAAATTCCTTCTTTGATTTACAATAAATTGTGCTATTATCTAGGTATACTAGTGAAAGTAGATAAATAAAGGAGTCAAAATAATGAAAAGACATACAGCAAGACAAAAAGCATTACAGGCCTTATTTCAATACGATCTTGGGCAAATTGAGCCATTAGAAGCGATGGAAAATGTGTTGCAAGGGGGAAAAGGTGACGATTTCTTAGAAAAATTAGTGTTAGGCGTGGCAAACAATCAGAAAGAGATTGATGGCATTCTACGCGACCACTTAGAAAAATGGACGTTAGATCGAGTTGCAACGGTAGACCGTACTATTTTACGTATGGCGGTATATGAAATGAAATACGAAGAAGAAATTCCCGGAAATGTTACAATAAATGAAGCAATTGAGTTAGCAAAAGTATTTGGTGATGATCAATCTAGTCGCTTTATTAATGGCGTATTATCGAAGGTAGCTGTTACTCTATCTCGTTAACCGAGTACAATCTAATAGGGTACTTCTCTCCTTTATCTAAAAAGGAGAGGGGAAGAACCTTTTAGAAACAAGGAGGTTATATTATGAGTGAAGTTCGTTATTTAACTGTGTCAGCATTAACACGCTATATTAAGCGGAAATTTGATGTCGATCCTCATCTACAAGATATTTGGATTAAAGGTGAAATATCTAACTTTAAAAAGCATAGTAGAGGTCATATGTATTTTACTTTAAAAGATGAAAATGCTCGCATTGCAGCGGTCATGTTTGCTGGTCATAACAGCAAATTAGCCTTTCAGCCTGAAGAAGGAATGAAAGTGTTAATTCGCAGCGAAATATCTGTATACGAGCCGAGTGGAAACTACCAAATGTATGTAAAGGAAATGCAGCCTGATGGCGTTGGTAATCTCTACTTAGCTTATGAACAGTTAAAGAAAAAGCTTGAAAAAGAAGGGTTATTTCATGCTTCCCACAAACAAAATCTCCCTAAATACCCGAGTACAATCGGTGTAATTACATCCCCGACAGGAGCCGCAGTGCGCGACATTATTACAACGCTAAAGAGGCGCTATCCAATCGCTAAAATCATTGTTATACCAGCTCTCGTTCAAGGTGTGAACGCTGCTCCTTCAATCGTAAAAGCAATTAACGAAGCAAACAAGCGAGACGAAGCTGATGTGCTAATTGTTGGGCGAGGAGGAGGGTCAATTGAAGAGCTATGGGCGTTTAATGAAGAAGTGGTTGCACGCGCGATTTATCATTCCGCGCTGCCTATTATTTCAGCTGTTGGCCATGAGACGGACTTTACAATCGCAGATTTTGTAGCAGATCTAAGAGCACCTACTCCAACAGGAGCTGCAGAACTGGCGGTACCAAGTATTGCTGAGATTTCAGAGCGTATTTCACAGCGGAATATTCGTTTACTTCGCGCGATGAATGAAAAAATTCAGCACAGTAAAAGAAGATTAGAAAAGTCTCAAAAATCGTATGCGTTTCGTTATCCACAAAAACTAATCGAACAAAAAGAGCAACAACTTGACCGCGTTATCGATACATTATATCGTGAAAGCAAGAGATTTTTTGAAAGAAAGCAAAATCAGTATGAACAACTTGCTATGAACTTGCAGCGTAACCACCCTCAGCAAAAAGTTAAGCAAGCACGTGAACAGCACATGCAGCTAGCAAAAGTATTGCAAAGAGAAATGCAACAGATTATGAAACAGCAACACCTTTTATTTGCAACTACAGCTTCTAAGCTACATGCATTGAGCCCGTTAAAAACAATGGAGCGAGGTTATAGCCTGGTGTACGATGATGATCAGACGCTAATAAAGTCCACAAAACAATTGGCAAAAGGTGATACCATTCAAGTTCGATTAACAGATGGACAATTACAGTGTGAAGTGTCAGATATAAAGGAGCGATAAAAATGGCGAACAAAACAGAGCAGACGTTTGAAGACGCAATGGACCAGCTAGAGAAAATTGTGAATAAGTTAGAAGAAGGCGACATTCCGTTAGAAGAAGCGATTGAAAAATTTCAGCAAGGGATGTCTTTATCAAAATTCTGTCATGATCGCCTTCAGCAAATTGAAAAACAAATGGAGAGCATTTTGCAAGAAGACGGCACGTTAGCACCTTTTACTGTTCAGGAGGAAGAATAGACGTGAGCGAACAGCAGCTACAGGAGTACATTCAGTTTACAAAAGGTAAAGTAGAGACATTTCTACATGGATATGTAACGAATCTGCAAGCGCCTTCGCTATTAAAAGAATCGATGTTGTATTCATTAACGGCTGGAGGAAAGCGTCTGCGACCAATGTTGGTCTTTGCGACGCTAAAAGCATTAGGGCATGATGAAGAAAAAGGGCTCGCAGCTGCAAGCGCAGTTGAAATGATTCATACATATTCACTCATTCACGATGACTTACCAAGCATGGATGACGATGATTTACGAAGAGGTAAGCCAACAAATCATAGGGTGTATGGCGAAGCGACGGCGATTTTAGCTGGTGATGCGCTATTAACCAACAGTTTTCAGGTAATTATAAACGCCTCAGAAATAAAAGATGAAGTAAAAGTGAAGCTTCTAAGTGAGCTTGTGAAAGCAGCTGGAGCAGAAGGTATGATTAAAGGACAGGTTGCTGATATGCAAGGAGAACAGCAGCATGAACATTTAACTCTTCAGCAGCTAGAAGATATTCATATACATAAAACAGGAAAGCTTTTAAGTTTTTGTGTGAAAGCAGGTGCAATCTTAGGTGAAGCGACTGAGGAACAATTAGAGCTTCTAGAGAAGTTCAGCTTTAACTTAGGGCTTGCTTTTCAAATTCAAGATGACATTTTAGATATTGAAGGGTCCGAAGAAGCAATTGGTAAACCTGTTGGAAGCGATACGGAGAATGAAAAGACGACGTATCCTCTTCTACTTGGGATGGAAGCAGCAAAGCAAAAGCTTCATCATCATATTCAATCCAGCTTAGATGCGCTTAAAACAACCAAGTTGGATACGGGGTTGCTTGAAGAAATTTGTCTATACGTGGCGAAGCGTGATCGTTAAGTAATGGCCCTGTTTTTTATATAAATGAGATAAAATAAGATTGAGTCCCAATATTGCCTATGCTATAATAGCCTTACTACTATGTCAAAGACGTAGTGCATAGGTTTGCAAGACATATACAATATTTTGGTGGCCGTTATCACATTTGTGTTAGCGGCTATTTTTTCACGGTTTTCTTTTAAAGAGAGGTATGTTTACTTATAACCTGACAAAGGTATTATAAGTAGTAACTGTGTTAATAATTGACTATTAGTATAAAACCATACAAAATGTATTAAGGTAACTTTATAACAAGTACGAAAGTGAGTGATCCAGATTGGATCTTACAACGATAAAAAGTCCTGATTTTTTAAAAAAGATGTCAATAACAGAATTAGAAGCATTGAGTGAAGACATTCGTCGCTTTTTAATTACAAAACTCTCTGCAACAGGAGGCCACATTGGGCCAAACCTAGGAGTAGTTGAGCTGACGGTTGCGCTTCATAAAGTATTTAACAGCCCAAAGGATAAATTTTTATGGGATGTTGGACATCAGTCCTATGTTCATAAAATTTTAACGGGGCGAGCATGCGAATTCGATACGATTCGCCAGTACAAAGGTCTTTGTGGCTTTCCTAAGCGGGATGAAAGTGAACATGATGTGTGGGAAACAGGACACAGCTCTACGTCATTATCTGCTGCAATGGGAATGGCAATTGCGCGTGATTTGCAAAAAACAAAATCTTATGTTGTCCCAATTATTGGTGACGGAGCATTAACAGGCGGAATGGCCTTGGAAGCGCTAAACCATATTGGACATGAAAAAACAGATATGACGGTTATTTTAAACGATAACGAAATGTCAATTGCCCCAAATGTAGGTGCTCTTCACAGCGTACTAGGACGACTTCGTACAGCAGGGAAATACAACTGGGTAAAAGATGAGCTAGAAGTATTTCTGAAAAAAGTGCCAGCCGTTGGAGGGAAGTTAGCAGCCACAGCGGAGCGAGTTAAAGATGGCCTGAAGTATATGGTTGTGTCCGGTATGTTTTTTGAAGACCTTGGGTTTACATATCTAGGTCCGGTGGATGGTCATAATTACGAAGAGCTTTTAGAAACTCTTCAGTATGCCAAGAAAACAAAAGGTCCAGTTGTCGTTCATGTTATTACGAAAAAAGGTAAAGGTTACTTGCCAGCGGAAAGTGATACTAGCGGTGCGTGGCACGGTCCAGGCCCTTATAAAATTGAGTCTGGTGACTTTATTAAAGATAAGAATGTACCGGTAGGATGGAGCGCATTAGTGAGTAATACTGTTTTAAAGATGGCTCGTAAAGACGACCGTATTGTAGCAGTGACTCCTGCTATGCCGGTTGGTTCGAAGCTAGAAGCATTTCAACAAGAATTTCCTGATCGTATGTTTGATGTTGGAATTGCAGAGCAGCATGCGACAACGATGGCAGCTGGCTTAGCTACTCAAAATATGAAGCCATTTTTAGCTATTTATTCAACGTTCTTGCAGCGCGCTTACGATCAAGTTGTGCATGATATTTGTCGGCAAAAGCTAAATGTATTTATCGGAATTGATCGAGCTGGTTTAGTAGGAGCAGATGGTGAAACACATCAAGGTGTATTCGATATTGCGTTTTTACGTCATTTACCAAACTTGGTGTTGATGATGCCGAAAGATGAAAACGAAGGTCAGCACATGGTTCATACAGCCTTAACATATGAAGCAGGACCGATTGCTATGCGTTACCCTAGAGGGAATGGTTTAGGCATACCATTAGATGACGAGCTAAAATCGATTGATATTGGGACATGGGAAGTGCTAAAAGAAGGTACAGATGCAACGATCTTAACGTTTGGTACAACCATTCCAATGGCTATGGAAGCGGCGGAAGCGTTAAGTAAAAAAGGTATTCAAGTTGAGGTTGTAAATGCACGTTTTATTAAGCCAATGGACGAAGAGATGCTGCATAACATTTTAAAATCAAATCGTCCTGTTTTAACAGTTGAAGAAGCCGTATTGCAAGGTGGGTTTGGAAGTGCAGTACTAGAGTTTGCTTCAGAGCATGGCTATTACTCCGCCATCGATCGTATAGGGATTCCAGATAAATTTATTGAGCATGGAAGCGTAACAAAGTTATTAGAAGAAATCAACTTAACAACCGAAGAAGTAATTAATCGAGTAAATAAACTCGTAAGACCAATACAAAAGAGGCTTGAAGTGAAGTGACGAAAAAAGAACGAGTAGACGTTTTACTAGTCGAAAGAGGCTTGGTAGAAACGAGAGAGAAAGCGAAGCGAACAGTTATGGCTGGTCTTGTATACGCGAACGAACAGCGGTTAGATAAGCCTGGGGAAAAGATTGACCGAGATACACCGTTGACTGTAAAGGGAGCAGTAATGCCGTATGTGAGTAGAGGTGGCTTTAAGCTTGAAAAAGCACTGAAAGAGTTTGATGTACAAGTAAAAGATCGTATTATGATTGACATCGGCTCATCAACGGGTGGATTTACTGACTGTGCTTTGCAAAACGGAGCAAAAATGTCATATGCATTAGATGTTGGGTACAACCAACTAGCTTGGAAGCTACGACAGGATGAGCGAGTGGTTGTAATGGAACGTACGAACTTTCGTTATGTTACGCCAGCTGACCTAGTAGCAGGATTACCTGAATTTGCGTCAATTGATGTTTCATTCATTTCCTTAAAGCTAATTCTACCCGTGTTAAAACAGCTCCTTGTATCAGGTAGTGATGTGGTAGCACTTGTGAAGCCGCAGTTTGAAGCCGGTCGTGAGCAAGTTGGAAAAAAAGGGATTGTACGAGATGCAAAGGTTCATGAAGAAGTTGTTGAAAACATGATGAACTTTGCACTCAAGGAAGGGTATGATGTACGAAACGTATCGTACTCACCAATTACGGGTGGAGATGGAAACATTGAATTTTTACTTCACCTACATTGGAAAGGGCAAAGAGAACAAGGAGAGAACCTTGCTGGTCTGACAGCTCAAGAAGTTGTTGAACAAGCGCATTCTGTACTTAAAGAGAAAAAGTCTTAACGCTCTTGTCTCTTTTCAAGCATCAAAAGCCAATGCTAGTAATTCTAGCATTGGCAATTTGATTATACACCTTTATACGCAAAGGTGTATAATCAAATTGAATGTCAGCATGATGTGGAAGAGAATCATAACATTTCGTCTATACTATAAGAGATAAGATAATACATATTAGTGTGAGGTGCCAGTATGAACAAAGGGCAAAGACATATTAAAATTCGTGATATTATTACAAACAATGATATTGAAACGCAAGATGAGTTAGTAGATATTTTAAAAAATCAAGGATTTAACGTAACGCAAGCAACCATCTCTCGCGACATTAAAGAGCTTCACTTAGTAAAAGTTCCGTTAATGGATGGTCGCTACAAATACAGTCTCCCTGCAGATCAGCGCTTTAACCCTTTACAAAAGCTAAAGCGTTCATTAATGGATGCTTTTGTGAAAATTGATTCAGCTGGACATATGCTGGTAATGAAGACCTTGCCGGGTAATGCCAACGCCATTGGAGCATTGATTGATCATTTAGATTGGGAAGAAATTTTAGGTACAATTTGTGGTGATGATACGTGTTTGATTATTTGTCGAACGCCTGAAGACACCCAAAAGATTTCGAATCGATTCTTAGAAATGTTGTAAAGGTGTGTGAAACAGATTGTTAGCAGAACTATCAATCAAAAACTTTGCCATCATTGATGAGCTTTCAGTATCGTTTGAAAAAGGCTTAACAGTTTTAACAGGTGAAACAGGAGCTGGTAAGTCAATTATTATTGATGCCATTCATCTGCTTGTTGGTGGACGCGGTTCATCCGAGTTTGTAAGGCATGGAACAAATCGAGCGGAAATCGAAGGGTTATTTCTAATTGAAGACGAGCACCCTTGCTATGAAAAAGCGAAGCAGGTGGGAGTTGAAGTTGAAGATGGCATGGTGGTACTCAGACGAGATATTACCATGAATGGTAAGAGTATTTGTCGTATTAATGGAAAGCTAGTCACGCTTGGCATTTTACGTGAAGTGGGTCAAACACTGATGGATATTCATGGTCAGCATGAGCATCAGGACTTAATGAACCAAGATCGACATCTAATTCTTCTTGACCAGTATGGAGGTCAGAAGGTTGAAGAAGCACTATCAGAATATCGAGAAGTGTTTGCTACATATACAACGCTAAAGAAACAATTAGAACAATTAACAGAAAACGAACAGCAAATGGCCCACCGCTTAGATTTAATTCAATTTCAGCTTGATGAAATAAAAGCGGCCGACCTTCAACCAAATGAAGATGAGCAACTGATGGATGAGCGCCTTAAAATTTCTAACTTTGAAAAGATTTATACGTCCTTAACGGATGCATATAACGCTCTTCATGGTGAGCAAAGAGGACTAGATTGGCTAGGTGTAGCTATGAACCATGCAGAAGAAATTTCGAATTTAGAAGACACCTATGGCGAAATTTCAGAAGTCATATCATCAAGCTTTTATCAAATTGAAGATGTGTCTTATCGTATTCGCCAGCAGCTCGATTTATTAGAGTATGATCCAAAGCGTCTCAATTTTATTGAATCACGGCTAAATGAAATTAGTCATTTAAAGCGTAAATATGGTCAAAGCGTTGATGAAATTCTAGAGTATGCAGCTCAAATTGAAGATGAAATTGATCGAATTGAGAACCGGGATACTCATGTTGAAAAAATTAAACAAAAACTGTCGAGCGTAGCAGAGGACTTGCTTGTTGAAGCGAAAAATGTTTCTGAGGTTAGAAAGCAGTTAGCTGCGGAATTAACGGATAGTATTCATCAAGAGCTACAGGAGCTTTATATGGCTAAAACTATCTTTAATATCGTATTTGAAAAGCTACCGCCAAACCAAGCTGATAGCGAACTGAGCGGTGGTTCTGTTAAGTTTACTAAGGATGGTATTGATTCAGTGGAGTTTTATATTTCGACAAACCCAGGAGAGCCGCTAAAGCCACTTGCTAAAGTAGCTTCTGGTGGAGAGTTATCTCGTATTATGCTTGCACTAAAAAGTATTTTCTCTAAGCATCAAGGTGTTACGTCCATTATTTTTGATGAAGTAGATACAGGAGTGAGCGGTCGTGTCGCACAATCCATTGGTGAAAAAATTCACGCCATCTCTGTAGATTCCCAGGTGCTTTGTATTTCGCATCTTCCACAGGTCGCTGCTATGGCGGATACACATTTGTTTATTTCAAAGCAAATCAAAGATGATCGCACTACAACATCTGTTTTACCGTTAAACGAAGAAGAGAAAACAAAAGAAATTGCTCGCATGATTGCAGGAGCTGAAATAACCGATTTAACGCAGCAGCATGCCCAAGAACTGTTAGGTCTAGCAGCAAAAATTAAACAATAATTATTTAAAAAGCGCTTCTGGTGGATCGTTATGTGCCAAAAGCGCTTTTTTTATGTAGTAAACATCGGTTAAAAATCTTTCCTGCGGTTCTTTTTATTTTTCTTTGAACTTCGGTTATAAATGGGCTATAAGAAGGCAAAAGTAAAAGTGTAGCCATTTAGGCGAAGAAGCGAGGAGAGTGAAAAGATGAACAGTCGACTTAGATATATAATTGGTGCAATTCTCCTTGTTTCGTTTATTTTTGTAGGCTTTATCCCTGTTGTGCAGCAATACCTTACTATCCCAAAACAAATGACACTGTTTAAAAGTGATGAAGTAAATTTTTCCACATCGTTAGCAGTTAGCACTCATAGTAATGATGTTATTGAAACGATGAAACAAGATGCTAAGCTTAGCATAGCTGGCAAAGAAGTAGGCAAAGAAGAAATGATGCTTCATCTTGCAGGAGTACCGGTCAAAAGAGTAGATGTTCAAGTATTATCTGATTTTAAAGTCATTCCTGGAGGTCAATCAATTGGCGTCAAGTTGAACTCTAAAGGTGTTTTGGTTGTTGGTTACCATCAAGTTGATACGAAAGATGGAAAGAAATCTCCTGGTGAAATTGCAGGCATCCAAGTAGGCGACATGATTACAAAAATCAATGGCAAAACGATTGAAAAAATGAGTGATATTACGCCATTTATTCAGCAAGCAGGAAAAACTGGAGAGCCTTTAAAATTACAAGTAATGAGAGAAAAAGAACAATTACAAACAAAGTTATATCCCTTAAAAGACAAAGAAGATTACGCGTATCGAATTGGTCTATATATTAGAGATTCTGCTGCGGGCATTGGTACGATGACTTTCTATGATCCCAAATCAAAAAAATATGGAGCGTTAGGTCACGTAATTTCCGATATGGATACCAAAAAGCCAATTGTTGTAGAAGATGGGCAGATCGTACGCTCTACCGTCACATCAATTGAAAAAGGTGAAAACGGTGTTCCAGGCGAGAAGCTAGCGCGTTTCTCAGAAAATAAAGAAATTATCGGTAATATTAAAACAAATAGCCCATTTGGTATCTTTGGAAAGCTATCTGAAACGATGGAAAATGGCATTTTAGATAAGCCGATGCCGATTTCACTATCTCATCAAGTAAAAGAAGGACCAGCTAAAATCTTAACGGTGGTCGAAAACGATAAAGTGGAAGAATTTGATGTGGAAGTTGTTAGTAGTGTTCCGCAAAAGTTTCCTGCTACTAAAGGAATGGTCATTAAAATTACAGACAAAAAGTTATTAGAAAAAACAGGCGGTATTGTGCAAGGAATGAGCGGAAGTCCAATTATTCAAGATGGCAAAGTAATTGGAGCCGTTACTCATGTGTTTGTGAATGACCCAACTTCAGGATATGGTGTTCATATCGAATGGATGTTAAATGAAGCGGGCATTAATATTTATAAAAAAGAATCAAAAAGAGCGAGCTAATGATAAATAGTTCGCTCTTTTTGTTATGAAAAGACTGTCGTATTTTTGTTAGAAAAACGTCGAAAAAACCAGAAAACAAAAGGAATTTATGGGATAATGATAAAAAAGACTTTTTTATAAAAAAATAAAGGAAATAATGTTGCATTGTCGAATTTGTCCTTTAGAATAAAGAGTAGAGACATGCGGGACTGGCGTATAAGTTAAGGGAATGAGGAGGAAGATACTTTGAAAAAAATTAAAGTATGTTTAGTCGATGATAATAGAGAATTAATTGGACTGCTTGAGGATTACATTTCTGAACAAGGTGATATGGAAGTAATCGGGGTTGCGTATAACGGGCAGGAATGTTTGTCTATTTTAAAAGATAAAGACCCGGACGTGCTTGTACTAGATATCATCATGCCTCATTTAGACGGGCTTGCAGTATTGAGTCAATTAAAAGAAATGAAAAAAGAAAACTATCCTAATGTAATTATGTTAACCGCTTTTGGTCAAGAAGATGTGACGAAAAAGGCAGTCGATTTAGGTGCTGCTTATTTTATATTAAAGCCATTTGATATGGAAAACTTAGTAAATCATATTCGCCAGGTAAGTGGTCAAGCATCATCTTTTACAAACCGTTCATCCTCATCAGCAATGCGCTTACAGCGTGATAATAAACCTGCAAACTTAGATGCGAGCATTACAAGCATTATTCATGAAATTGGTGTGCCTGCCCATATTAAAGGTTACTTATATTTACGTGAAGCGATCTCCATGGTTTATAAAGATATTGAATTACTTGGTTCGATTACAAAGGTTCTTTATCCTGATATTGCAAAAAAATATAATACCACAGCAAGTCGTGTGGAACGTGCCATTCGCCACGCAATCGAAGTAGCCTGGAGCAGAGGAAACATTGATTCAATTTCGTCTTTATTTGGCTATACTGTCAGCATGACAAAAGCAAAGCCTACAAATTCGGAGTTTATTGCAATGGTTGCGGATAAATTACGCCTTGAACATAAAGCTTCTTGAGAGGGGAAGAAGTAAACGAATGCTTATTAGTGTCCTTGAATAGTAAGATATATTTAGATAAATGAAAAAACATCATTCTTTACGAGGACGTTGATCCTACAAAGAATGATGTTTTTTATTGTACTAGTTTTTTCAAAAGCTATTCATAACTTTAGGCACTAAGTACAATAAAGATGATAAATATCTGTACGGTTAGATTTGAAAATAGTTAATTTGTTAAAATAAATATAGATGATACCATATATATACTTGTAAAAGTGTTGATTTGTAAATAAGCGGAACGAACTGCTATGCATACTTGTTATGGTTTTCACATATTGAATAAGTAACATAACATCCACTCCCACTTTTAATTTATTTGTTAATAAAGAAGGTGACATTTAAAATTGAGGATTCATATGAAATATAAGCGTATTATTTTTGCATTTTGTATGGCATTAAGTATTTCTTGTTTTGTTTCATTTACCTTGGTATCCATTAACTTTGGTTACAATGATACATTTATGTCAACGTGGTTAAAAATCTGGTCTGAAGCTTTTGTATGTGCTTTTTTTGGTTCGTATTTCTTTCCAATCGGAATCAATAAACTAATGAGCAAAATTCAGTTTGTGGAAGAGTCTCTGAATCGTAGTGGAAAAGAAATGTAAAAAGAGTTTGGGACATAACAAAATGATTGCTTCTAAGAGACGAACAATAGCTGTTCCAATCTTTTTGGTTTGTCTGAACACGTTCGTTCCATTGCGCTACGGCCACTCGCTTTCCGCGGGGAGGAACCTGAGCTTCCTCGCTGCGCTGCGGGATCTCAGTTTTCCCTCTCTTTCCCGCAGGAGTCGAGTGTCCTACGCTCCATTCCACCCTGTTTCCAACATTGTTTTCACAATCAACCAAAAAACCTGAACGATTAAAAGTGAGAAACTCTCAATCGTTCAGGTTTATCATTGGCTGAATTACTTATGTCCCAGCCTCTTTTTATTGAAGAAGGGATAAGATAAAAGTCCAAATACAAACAAATAAAAGTAAAGCGAGGCTGTAGCGAAGCGTCATCTTGGTTAACTCAGCTTCTTTTCCTGTTTGACCAACTGCTGCTGTTGCAATAGCAATTGACTGCGGGGATACGAGCTTTGCCATGACTCCTCCAGCTGTATTGCTAGCAACTAGCATAGAAGGGTTTGTTCCAATTAAAGCTGCGGCCGTTGTTTGGATTGGAGCAAACAGCGTGTTGTTATTCACAACAGATCCCGTCATAAAAACACCAATCCAGCCGAGAACAGGGGAGAACAAAGGAAAAATTTGACCTGCTTCGGCTACGGCATTCCCAAGTGCCATTGTTAAGCCACCATATGTCATTAGTTTAGCGATGCTGATAACAGCACAGATCATCCCAATAGGAATGATAAATTCTTTGATTGTCTTTCCTAGAAGTGTTATGCTCCGAGAACGGTTAATGTTTTTCGTTGTTAAAACAGTCGTTATAGCAGCAAAAAGGATGGCCGTTCCTGTTGCTCCAATGAAATCAATTGAAAGTACAATAGGTGTTCCAGGAGCATTAAAAGTGAAAACAAAAGGTGATAACAGGTTTCCTGGTTGGAAAAGAGATTTGAAAACAGGAAGGCTCCAGATTAGTACAAATCCTGTTAACAAATAAAAAGGTGACCAAGAAAGAATAACTTCTTTTACTGGATATTTTCTCACAGTAGGGGCTTGTCCATTTAGCAAGAAAATACGCTTTGGCTGCCATTTACGTAAGAAAAGAGCAAGTGCCCCCATTGCTAAAAGCGCAGGAATAATATCAGCAAGCTCCGGCCCAATTAGGATGGTCATAGCGGCTTGTGCACTAGTATAAACAAAAGATGTGACCAAAATAGCAGGGAGCGTTTCTTTAACTCCTCGCCATCCATCAATTAAAAAGATAAGTAAAAAAGGAATCGTAAAGTTAATGAAAGGGAGAGTTAAAGCCGTTTGCACCGATACATCCATGGCACTTACGTTCTCTAACTGAAAAGTATCAACAATCGCTACTGGAATCCCAATGGCGCCAAATGCACCAGATGCTCCGTTCGCGATTAGGCAAAGCATAGCTGCTTGAAGTGGCTTAAAACCGAGTGAAACAAGTAGTACGGCGCAAATTGCAATTGGCACACCAAAGCCTGCAGCTCCTTCTAAAAAGGCATTAAAGCAAAAGCCGATGAGCAATAGCTGAAGTCGCTGATCACTGGAAATGTTAATAATACTACCTCTTAAAACATCAAATTTTCCAGTTTCAACGGCAATTTTATAAAGCCACACAGCCATAATAATAATATAGCCAATAGGCCAGATACCTTGAACGAACCCTTGAATAACGCTGCCGAATGCATGCGTAGGTGAAAGGTCAAAAAAGTAAATAACAAGAAAGAGCGTAATACCCAAGTTTAACAGTGCTGCATAAATTCCTTTCATTTTAAAAAGGGTCAAACATATTAAAAATGAGATAATGGGAATAGCTGCAATAAGTGCTGAAAGCGTAAGGTTTTGAAATGGATTATACGTATCAACAAGCATATGAATGGCTCCTTTAGAAAGCGAGAAAGCGAACTTTCTCGCTTCCTGCTTAGTTTGGTAAAGAGAAAAATGGCTGCTGAATTTCTTTTAACGTTTGAATAGATTTTGAGAATTTTTCATGTTCGGACTTATCTAACGGAAGTTCTAAGACTTTCTTTACACCTCCACGGTGAATGATACTTGGAACACCTACATAAATATCATGTTCACCATATTCTCCGTCTAGATAGGCTCCTACTGGAAGGACAACCTGCTCATTTCTCAAGATGGCTCTCGTAATTCTAGCTAATCCCATTGCGATACCATAATAAGTAGCACCTTTTGATTTGATAATTTCATAAGCCGCATTTCGTACTTGAACAGCAATTTCTTCTTTTCGTTCTGATGATAGCTGATCTGCGATTGGTGTTCCAGAAATGTTAGCACCACTCCAAACGGCAAGCTGAGAATCTCCGTGTTCTCCAATGATATAACCGTGGACGCTCGTTGGAGCTGCGCCAAGCTCTTCACTGAGGAGATGACGGAAACGAGCTGAGTCAAGGATGGTGCCTGAACCAATCACGCGTTCCTTTGGAAGTCCTGAAAATTTCCATGTGGCATAAGTAAGGATATCAACTGGGTTTGTCGCTACTAAAAAAATACCATTAAATCCAGAGGACATGACTCCATTCACGATGTGTTCAAAGATTTTGACATTTTTATGAACAAGGTCAAGTCTTGTTTCTCCTGGCTTTTGAGCTGCTCCTGCACAAATTACGACAATAGCAGCATCTTTGCAATCATCGTACGTTCCAAAAGAAATGCGCATAGAGCTTGGAGCATATACGATACCGTGAGCTAAATCCATTACATCACCGCGTGCTTTTTCTTCGTTTAAGTCAACTAACACTAACTCATCGCAAATACCTTGGTTCATTAATGAATAGGCATAGCTTGCTCCAACTGCACCTGTACCTACTAACACAACTTTGTTTCCTAATGTCATTTCCATAAGAATGCCTCCTCAAGCAAATAGTATGTGAAAAATTTCACATAGTTAGATAAATAAAAAACAAATCATCTTTAATTTTTTGTAATCATTTCGGCGAATTAGATATTGTGAAGTATTTCACAATCAGATAATAACACTTACTTTTTCATTTTGCAATAATAAAATATCATTTTTGTTAAAAGTTAATTAAATAAAAAAAAGACCTTCTTAAAAGGCCTTTCTTATCTTGGATCGCTCCATAATACCAGTGATCTATCATTAGCTCTTGTCGTCTTCTTTATCCAGCTGAGCAAGCTTTTGCAATAGGATATGCTGGGGCATGTGCATAAGTTGTTCTAAAGGAACGTTTAGTTTTTCAGCTAGTTTGACAGCCGTATCAGGTGAGATTTATAATGGTCTCATACATATCAACTCCTATTCTCTTGTAAAATATATGTGTAAGCATTATGATAAATTGCAACTACCTTGTTAATCATAAGTCATAATGAAGGGATTGAGCAAGTATGCGTATTATGGGTCACAGAGGAGCAGCAGGGACGTTTCCTGAAAATACAATGATTTCGTTTGAAGAAGCAATCAGAGTAGGAGCAGATGGAATTGAGCTTGATGTTCATATGTCCAAAGACGATGAGCTCATGGTTATTCATGATGAAAAAGTTGATCGTACAACAAATGGTAAAGGGTATATAAGGGACTTTAATTATAAAGAATTAAGAAGCCTTGATGCGAGCTATAAATTTAAAAAGAAATACGGCGCGTGTCAAATACCTACGTTAAAAGAAGTACTAGCTTGGGCTTCTAATCAACAGTTTTCTGTTAATATTGAATTGAAAAACAACTTGTTTGACTATCCTTATTTAGAAATGAAAGTACTGGACCTTATTTACTATTATAAAATGAAAGACCGTATCATTATATCTTCATTCAATCATAATAGCTTAGCGAGAGTAACATCTTTTGATTCAACCATTGAAACCGCTATTTTATACTCATACCCAATGTTTGAGCCTTGGATTTATGCTCAACACCTTGGTGCTAGAGCACTTCATCCAAATTATCGTACGGTTAATCAAGTAAACGTAGCTGCTTCCAAAGACTATCGTATCCCTGTGCGTCCATATACGGTGAATGATGTGAAGCTAGCGAAACAGCTATACGGATATGGCTGTGAATCCATCATCACTGATTATCCTGAGAAGATGGTTAATGAATTTGCTAATAAACGTATGTAAAAAAAGAAGCAACTCTATTTTTTTGATAGAGATGCTTCTTTTTTTTGCTGAAAGCGAGGTTGAACCTTTTGACGCTTTCGATCTCGATGAAGAATAAAACCTGCTACAAATCCTAAACCAATTACAAAAAATAGCAACCCTACAGTGAACTGAAGCATTAAGGATGAAAAAGGCGGCTGTAAAATGCCAAACACCATATCTCTCATTAATTTAATGCCATAACCTGCTAAAACTCCGGGAATTAATAAAATGAGCAATGCAATAATCCTCATCATAGTTAGGAAATCCTTTCCTGGTTTGTCTTACTTAAATGATAAAACAGCAAAAAAAATTGTCAAGACTGTTTAAAGTTTTATATGATAAAGTGGTGCAAGAAGTTGCAGGGTATTTTTCCATTTTAAATGAAAAAGGTGAAAAAATATGCAAACTGTGTTGATTATTGGTGCTAACACGGGTGGGTTGGCCGTATTAAAGATGATTGAAGAAGCGGAAGGCGTAAAGGTAGCTGGAGTAGTAGATGTTAACTCTGAGGCGCCAGCGATGAAGTATGCAGAGCAATTAGGGATAAAAGTGTCCACAAGCTGGTCATCTTTTCTTCACCAAGGTGTGGATGTGATTGTAGATGCGACTGGAAGTGAACGTGTCTTTCAGGAATTACATAAGCAAAAACAAAGTAATACGCTGTTGATTCCAGGATCAGTTGCTAAAATGATGGCTAGCTTAATGGAGCAAAAAGAAGAATTAATTGAGCGGTTAACGCATGAATCAGATAAATATAACCTGATCTTTAACTCTACGCATGATGCAATGATTGTTGTAGATAAAGAGGCAAAAATAACCCTCTTTAATAAAAGTGCTGAACGAATTACAAACTTAAAAAGTGAAAACGTCATTGGAAAGCATATTCATGAATCCATTCCAGCGAGTGAGTTACCAACGACTTTACTGACAAAACGGACGGATTATAATCAAGAGTTTACCATTACGAACAGTCATAAAGTAATTACGTCACGCATTCCTATGATTAATGAAAAAGGAGAATTATTTGGAGCGTTTTCTGTTTTTAAAGATATTACAGAAGTGGTGAATTTAGCTGAGGAAGTAACTAATTTAAAGGATATTCAAACAATGCTTGAAGCAATCATTCAGTCATCAGAAGAAGCCATTTCAGTTGTGGATGAAGAAGGTGTTGGGTTATTAATAAACCCTGCTTATACAAAAATCACGGGACTTCAGCGCTCAGATATTATTGGGAAGCCGGCAACCACAGACATTTCTGAAGGAGAAAGCATGCACATGCAGGTGTTAAAAACAAGAAGAGCTGTGCGCGGTGTCAGCATGAAAGTGGGACCGAACAAAAAAGATGTTGTTGTAAACGTTGCTCCGGTTATCGTGGATGGTAAGTTAAAAGGGAGCGTAGGCGTTATTCACGATATCTCAGAGATACAGCAGCTTACGACGGAATTAAACAGAGCGCGCCAAATTATTCGTACGCTAGAAGCAAAGTATTCATTTGCTGACATTATTGGTGAATCTGAAGAATTTTTGTTAGCCATTGAACAAGCAAAACTAGCAGCTAAAACGCCTGCAACGGTTTTGCTGCGCGGAGAGTCTGGAACTGGAAAAGAGCTGTTTGCCCATGCTATTCATAATGCAAGTGAACGAAAGTATAACAAATTTGTACGCGTAAACTGCGCTGCGTTATCGGAATCTCTTTTAGAAAGCGAGCTCTTTGGTTATGAAGAAGGAGCATTTTCAGGTGCTAAGCGGGGTGGCAAGCGCGGGTTGTTTGAAGAAGCGAATAACGGAAGTATTTTCTTAGATGAAATCGGTGAATTATCAGCACATATGCAAGCAAAACTATTACGAGTACTACAAGAAAAGGAGCTAGTACGAGTGGGGGGGACCAGCTCTATTCCTGTAAACGTGCGAGTGATTGCGGCAACGAATGTGAATTTGGAACAAGGGATTGCCGACGGAACAATTAGACAAGATCTCTACTATCGATTGAATAAAATTCCAATTCAAATTCCACCTCTTCGACAGCGAAAAGAAGACATCGAGACCTTGGCGCTACACTTAATTACGAAAATTAACCAAGACTATGGCAGAAGTGTAGAAGGTCTATCAGAGGATGCATTAAAATTGCTTGTCCACTATGACTGGCCAGGAAACGTCAGAGAGCTTGAGAACATTTTAGGAAGAGCTGTTATTTATATGCATTATAGTGAGGTAATCATTACTGCAAAACATCTTCCAACTCTAAATGATGTAAGTGAACACACTGAACCAACATCTGTTGATTTTACTATACAAAGCGGTGAGACCCTTTCAATGTTAGTGGAACAATATGAAAAAGATGTTATACTGCACGTTTTAAAAGAACATGATTATAATAAAACCAAAACTGCAAAACGTCTAAATATATCAATTCGCGCTCTTTACTACAAGCTTGAAAAATACGGAATTGCAAATATAGGCATGCAATAATATGCACAACATGCAAAATGTTGCACGTGATTTAATGAGCTCATTAATCGATTGTATATCCTAAAAAATAATAAAGCGTATTGTTTTCAGCCTTAATCAAGGGAACTTGTTAGAAAACGAGGAATTCTTCAATGTTCTCAACATTTGGCATGGTTCTTGCAAATATAAAAAGTGGTGAAGCTACTAGCTTCTTTCTTACCAAACTCTAACATGAAAGGTCGAGCATTTCATGATACTTAAACAGTTAATGCGTAAAAGTGTAACAAATAAACAGGTTACAGTTGCCGTTGCTGCTGCTGAGGATGCAGAAACTCTCGAAGCGGTTAACCAGGCATGTGAGCACCAATTAGCTCGTTTTGTTTTATATGGAAACGAAGCTAAAATTAAATCAATTTTAGAGCGAGAGACTGAAAAACGCTTGGAAACGGGCGAAGTTACGATTGTGCATACTAATTCACCTCAACAATCTGCGCAAGAAGCAGTGCATGCCGTAGCAATGAATGAAGCGCATATTGTTATGAAAGGTCACCTCTCAACTTCAACCATTCTTAAAGCTGTTTTACATAAAGAGAACGGTTTGCGAACTGGAAACGTCCTATCACACGTAGCTGCTTTTGAAGTTCCGGGGTATGACAGACCTATTATTGTCACTGATGCAGCAATGAATATTGCACCAAGTATTCAAGAGAAAGTTCAAATTATTGAAAATGCGGTTGGTGTTGCAAAAGCAATGGGGATAACAACACCAAAAGTAGCGCCAATCGCAGCTGTTGAAGTGGTCAATCCAGCAATGGAAGCTACCACAGATGCTGCATTATTAACACAGATGAACAAGCGTGGTCAAATAAAAGGCTGTGTTGTCGATGGACCTCTTGCTTTGGATAATGCCATCAGTCACGTAGCTGCTGAGCAAAAAGGAATCCAAAGTGAAGTTGCTGGAGCAGCTGATATTTTAGTAGTACCTACGATTGAATCAGGAAACATTTTATATAAATCACTTATTTATTTTGCACAAGCAAAGGTTGGAGCTGTTATTGCCGGAGCGAAAGCGCCAATCGTACTTACGTCAAGAGCAGATTCTGCTGAAAGTAAACTTTATTCGTTAGCGTTAGCAATCAACGTAGCGACACATAATTGATAGGAGGAAACAACAATGAAAATTTTTAGCTATATGGAACAGTATGATTACGAACAATTAGTTTTTTGCCAAGATGAGCAATCGGGGTTAAAAGCAATTATTGCAATTCATGATACAACAATTGGGCCGGCTTTAGGTGGAACGAGAATGTGGACGTATGAGTCTGAGGAAGCAGCGATTGAAGATGCGCTGCGTCTTGCAAAAGGCATGACGTACAAGAACGCAGCAGCAGGGCTTAACTTGGGAGGCGGTAAAACAGTTATTATCGGTGATCCTAAGAAGGATAAAAACGAAGAAATGTTCCGTGCATTTGGACGCTATATTCAAGGGCTAAACGGACGCTATATTACGGCTGAAGATGTAGGGACAACAGTTGAAGATATGGACCTTGTATACCAAGAAACTGATTACGTAACAGGAGTTTCACCTGCATTTGGTTCATCAGGAAACCCTTCACCAGTTACGGCTTATGGAGTTTATCGCGGGATTAAAGCAGCAGCAAAAGAAGCTTTTGGTACGGATATTTTAGAAGGGAAAATAATCGCAGTTCAGGGAATCGGAAACGTTGCATATAACCTGTGCCGTCATCTTCATGAAGAAGGCGCACAGCTCATTGTGACAGACATCAACAAAGAATCTGTACAGCGTGCAGTTGAAGAATTCGGTGCAAAAGCAGTAGACCCACAGGATATTTATGGAGTAGAATGTGATATCTATGCACCTTGTGCGCTAGGCGCAACAATTAACGATGAAACAATTCCACAATTAAAAGCAAAGGTAATTGCTGGAGCAGCAAACAATCAGCTAAAAGAAGCGCGTCATGGCGATATGATTCATGAGATGGGAATCATTTATGCTCCGGATTATGTAATCAATGCTGGAGGAGTAATTAACGTAGCGGACGAATTAATTGGTTATAACCGCGAACGCGCATTGAAAAAGGTTGAAACGATTTATGATAATATTGAAAAAGTAATTGAAATTTCAAAGCGAGACGGAATTCCAACATATGTAGCAGCAGATCGCCTAGCAGAAGAGCGTATTGAGAAGCTAAGACGCTCTCGTAGTCAATTTTTACAAAACGGACATCACCTTTTAAGTAGACGCTCTCGCTAACAGCCAACAGCTAGGGACTTGTAGGAATATGCTCCCTAGCTTCATTTAAGCAAACAATATTTTATCCCACTCTTAACGGACAGTAATCCTTCCTTTTAAGATGATGAGGCCAGAAAGAAAAGAAGTGGGAAATCAGCTGTCTGTAAAGGTCCGATAAGTTTAACTAATCACCAGTGGAGATGAAGAAAATTTTCACTGATGGAAGTTAAACTGTATACAGCTAGGAGGCTCTGTGTTAATTATGCAAGATTATCGAATACTCACCATTAATCCAGGATCGACATCAACGAAAATCGGTGTATTCCACAATGACCAAATGATTTTTGATCGCACGATTCGCTATGAAGCAAAAGAACTGAGTGTATTTGAAACCATTTATAATCAATATGAATTTCGAAAAAAATCCATTTTAGAAGCGCTTGATGAAGAAGGGATTAATTTATCAAAGCTTAATGCCGTCTGCGGACGTGGGGGATTATTGCGTCCGATTGAAGGTGGTACGTATGAAGTGAATGAGTTAATGCTTAAAGATTTAAAAGAAGGATATGCAGGTCATCATGCATCAAACCTTGGTGGAATCTTAGCGTATGAAATTGGTTCTGGCTTGAATATTTCATCATTTATTGTCGACCCTGTGGTTGTTGATGAACTATTAGATGTGGCAAGGGTGTCAGGCAGCCCGCATATGGCGCGTAAAAGTATTTTTCATGCATTAAATCAAAAAGCTGTAGCCCGTAAAGTTGCAGCTCAGCTCGATAAAAAGTACGAAGAGTTGAATTTAATTGTGACGCATATGGGTGGCGGTATTACTGTTGGTGTTCATAACTATGGAAGAGTTATTGACGTGAATAACGGTTTACACGGTGACGGTCCTTTTAGTCCAGAGAGAGCGGGAAGCGTTCCGGTAGGAGAACTTGTCCGCTTATGCTTTTCGGGTGAGTATTATCGCGAAGATATTATGAAGATGCTTGTTGGTAAAGGTGGATTAGTTGGGTATTTAGGGACGTCTGATGTTCAAAAAGTTGAAAAGCTTATTGAACATGGAAATAAAAAAGCAAAATTAGTGTATGAAGCGATGGCTTACCAGATTGCAAAGGAGATTGGTGCAGCAAGTGCTGTGCTAGCGGGGAAAGTCGATGCAATTATTTTAACAGGTGGAATTGCTTATTCAAAAATGTTCGTGAGTTTAATTATTGAACGCGTAAAGTGGATTGCAGATGTTACGGTGTTTCCAGGAGAAAACGAACTTCAAGCACTGGCTGAAGGAGCACTGCGCGTCTTAAAACAAGAAGAGAAAGCGAAGCAATATCCTGGTGAGCATATTCACTCTTCTACACTTTAAAAGGAAAGGTGTGACAATATATGGCAAGGGAATATGATGTAGTAGTTCTAGGAGGAGGCACCGGCGGCTACGTAGCGGCAATTCGTGCTTCCCAGCTTGGCTTAAGTGTTGCAATTGTAGAAAAAGAAAAGCTGGGAGGTACATGCCTTCATGCAGGTTGTATCCCAAGCAAAGCTTTATTACGAAGTGCAGAAGTGTATCAAACAGCAAAAAAAGCAGACTCTTTTGGCGTTTTAGCATCTGATGTAAAACTCGATTATGAGCGTGTACAAGAGCGAAAAGATTTGGTTGTTACACAGCTGTATAACGGCGTCAAAGGACTGATGAAAAAAGGCAAAATTGATGTGTATGAAGGCTTTGGCCGTATATTAGGGCCATCCATCTTTTCACCGATGCCAGGAACCATTTCAGTTGAGCTAAAGAGCGGTGAAGAAAATGAAATGCTTATACCAAATAACGTAATCATTTCAACAGGCTCGCGCCCAAGAACATTACCAGGGCTAACGATTGACGGTGAGTTTATCATTACATCGGATGAAGCATTACAAATGAAAAATCTTCCTCAATCTATTATGATTGTTGGTGGCGGTGTAATCGGTGTTGAATGGGCTTCAATGCTTGCTGACTTTGGAGTTGAGGTAACGATTATTGAATACAGTGATCGTATTCTACCAACCGAAGATCACGATATATCAACTGAAATGAAAAAACAGCTACAGCGAAAAGGAATTAAGGTAGTTACTTCTGCTAAAGTGTTAGCGGATACCGTTGAAGTAGATAAAAGTGTCAAAGTGAAAGCTGAAGTGAATGGTGAAACAAGTACATACGAAGCTGAAAAGATGCTTGTATCTGTTGGAAGACAAGCCAACGTTGAAGGCATTGGATTAGAAAACACAGACATTGTTGTTGAGAGCGGTTTTATTAAAACAAATGAATTTTATCAAACAAAAGAGTCGCATATCTATGCAATTGGTGACGTCATTGGTGGTCTTCAGCTGGCTCACGTGGCTTCTCGTGAAGGAATTGTAGCAGTCGAACATATAGGAGATAAAAAGCCGCTCCCAATTCAATATGAAAATATTTCAAAGTGCGTATATAGTAGCCCAGAAGTGGCAAGCGTGGGTTTAGCAGAACAAGAAGCAAAAGAAAAAGGTCGTGCTGTGAAAGTTGGCAAAATGCCGTTTAAAGCAATCGGTAAAGCACTTGTATATGGTGAAGCAGAAGGATTTGTAAAAATTATTAAAGACGATGAAACAAATGACCTACTAGGAGTTCACATGATTGGTCCTCACGTAACAGACATGATTTCAGAAGCAGGTCTTGCAAAAGTGTTAGATGCGACGCCATGGGAAGTTGCTCATACTATTCATCCACACCCAAGCTTATCCGAAGCAATCGGTGAAGCAGCCCTTGCTGTTGATGGAAAAGCCATTCATTTTTAATTATTAAGGAGGTTTTAACTGATGACAGAAAATCGTCATGAAGCACTAGGCTTAACAAATGAACAAGTAGTTGAAATGTATCGTACAATGCTTCTGGCTCGTAAAATTGACGAGCGTATGTGGTTATTAAATCGTGCTGGGAAGGTACCTTTTGTTATTTCGTGTCAAGGACAAGAGGCAGCGCAGGTCGGTGCAGCATTTGCGTTAAACCGTGAGAAAGACTACGCGTTGCCGTATTACCGAGACATGGGAGTAGTCCTTGCATTTGGAATGACGGCTCGTGATTTAATGCTATCAGGATTTGCAAAAGCGGAAGATCCAAACTCAGGTGGTCGTCAAATGCCTGGTCACTTCGGCTATAAAGAGAAGCGCATTGTAACGGGGTCTTCTCCGGTGACAACGCAGGTTCCTCATGCCGTTGGAATTGCTTTGGCCGGGAAAATGGAGAAAAAAGAGTTGGTGACATTTGTAACGTTCGGTGAAGGTTCATCAAACCAAGGTGATTTTCACGAAGGTGCTAATTTTGCAGGCGTTCACAAATTACCGGTTATTTTCATGTGTGAAAACAATAAGTATGCCATTTCGGTGCCGGTAGAAAAGCAACTTGGTTGTGAAAAGGTATCAGACCGTGCAATTGGCTATGGTATGCCTGGATACACAGTAGACGGAAATGATCCTTTAGAAGTGTATAAAGTTGTAAAAGAAGCAAGAGAAAGAGCAGTAAAAGGTGAAGGACCAACGCTTATTGAAACGGTTTCTAGCCGCTTGACTGCTCACTCAAGTGATGATGATGATCGCGCTTATCGCGAAGCAGACGAAATTTCAGAAGCGAAGAAAAATGATCCAATTATTCGCTTTGGTGCGTATTTAAAAGAAACTGGGACTCTAACAGATGCGAAAGAAGCTGAAATGCTTGAAGAAATCATGAAAATTGTGAATGAAGCAACAGACTATGCAGAAAATGCTGCATATGCAGACCCAGAATCAGCTTTAAAATACGTATACGGTGAGTGAGGAGGAAACTAAAATGCCAGTAATGTCATATATCGATGCCGTAACAATGGCTATGCGTGAAGAAATGGAGAGAGACCCACGTGTATTTGTATTAGGAGAAGATGTGGGAAGAAAAGGCGGCGTATTCAAGGCAACGAACGGCTTATATGAGCAGTTTGGCGAAGAGCGCGTAATTGATACACCGCTGGCAGAATCAGCGATTGCTGGAGTTGGAATTGGAGCAGCAATGTACGGAATGCGCCCAATTGCTGAAATGCAGTTTGCTGATTTTATCATGCCTGCTGTGAACCAAATCGTTTCAGAGGCTGCAAAAATTCGCTATCGCTCGAACAATGATTGGAACTGTCCAATTACAATTCGTGCGCCTTACGGTGGAGGCGTGCACGGTGCTCTTTATCATTCGCAATCAGTTGAAGCGTTGTTTGCCAATCAGCCAGGTTTAAAAATCGTGATGCCATCTACGCCTTATGATGTGAAGGGGTTATTAAAAGCAGCCATCCGCGATGATGACCCGGTGCTATTCTTTGAACATAAGCGCGCGTATCGCTTAATTAAAGGTGAAGTGCCAGAAGATGATTATGTACTTCCAATCGGAAAAGCAGATGTGAAGCGCGAAGGTGATGATATTACTGTTATTACATATGGTCTTTGCGTCCATTTTGCACTCCAAGCAGCTGAAAAACTTGCGGCTGATGGAATTTCAGCTCATGTATTAGATTTACGAACAGTTTATCCATTAGATAAAGAAGCGATTATTGAAGCTGCATCTAAAACAGGTAAGGTGCTTCTTGTAACAGAAGATAACAAAGAAGGAAGCATCATGAGTGAAGTAGCGGCTATTATTGCAGAACATTGTTTATTTGATTTGGATGCACCGATTCAACGTTTGGCTGGGCCAGATATTCCAGCTATGCCATATGCTCCAACGATGGAGAAGTATTTTATGGTAAATCCAGATAAAGTAGAAAAAGCAATGAGAGAATTAGCTGAATTTTAAAGGAGTTGTTTCCAGTGGCAATTGAAAAAATCAAAATGCCTCAGCTTGGAGAAAGCGTAACGGAAGGCACGATTAGCAAATGGCTAGTAGCTGTGGGAGACCAGGTTAATAAATATGATCCATTAGCAGAAGTGATGACCGATAAAGTGAATGCAGAAGTGCCATCTTCATTTACGGGTGTGATTAAAGAAATTATTGCAGCTGAAGACGAGACGCTGCCAGTTGGAGAAACGCTGTGTTTGATTGAAGTAGAAGGAGCTTCTTCAGCAGATACAGCTCAAAATGCGCCAAAAGAAACGAATGAAAAAGTTTCTTTACCAGATACAGCTGACCACTCTAATAAAAAGCGCTATTCACCAGCCGTTCTGCGTTTATCCCAAGAACATGGAATTAACCTTGAAACACTTACAGGGTCAGGTGGAGGTGGTCGAATTACAAGAAAAGACGTACTGGCTGCAATTGAAAAAGGTCCGCAAAGGGATTCAGCTGTTCATCAGGAGGCGCCAAAAACAGCACCGCCTTCACCAAAAGCAGATATGAAAAAGTCGGAACCTATTCCAACGGCTTCTGGTGATAAAGCCATTCCTGTATCTGGTGTACGTAAAGCGATTGCCAGCAACATGTTACGAAGCAAGCACGAAATTCCTCATGCATGGACAATGGTTGAAGTGGATGTAACAAGCCTCGTAGCATATCGTGATTCTATTAAAACGGAATTTAAACAAAAAGAAGGATTTAACTTAACGTACTTTGCTTTCTTTGTCAAAGCGATTGCACAAGCCTTAACAGAATTCCCAGAAATCAATTCAATGTGGGCAGGCGATGAAATTATTCAAAAGAAAGACATTAATATTTCTATTGCTGTTGCAACAGACGATGCATTGTTTGTACCTGTCATAAAAAATGCCGATGAAAAAACAATTAAAGGAATTGCACGCGAAATTAATGAATTAGCGCAAAAAGTACGAGCAGGTTCATTAAAAGCGGCAGACATGCAGGGTGGAACGTTTACTGTTAATAACACGGGATCATTTGGTTCCGTTCAATCGATGGGAATCATTAATTATCCACAAGCAGCAATTTTACAGGTGGAATCTATTGTTAAGCGTCCGGTTGTTATTAATAATATGATTGCCATTCGAGATATGGTCAATCTATGCTTATCTCTTGACCACCGTGTGCTTGATGGACTCGTATGTGGTCGATTCTTAAAACGCATTAAAGAAATTTTAGAATCGATGTCCAAGGAACATACATCTATTTACTAAAAGTGAAAGAGACTGAGACATAAGTAGGTCAGCCTCTACTATACCTGAACGATTGAGAGTTCATCACTTTTAATCGTTCAGGTTTTTTTATTGATTGTGAAAACAATGTTGGAAACAGGGTGGAATGGAGCGTAGGACACTCGACTCCTGCGGGAAAGAGAGGGAAAACGGAGATCCCGCAGCGCAGCGAGGAAGCTCAGGTTCCTCCCCGCGGAAAGCGAGTGACCGTAGCGCAATGGAACGAACGTGTTGAGACAAATCAAAGAGATGGGAACAGCTAGTGTTCGTCTTTTAGAACCAATCATTTTGTTATGTCCCAAACTCTTTTATTTGTTTAATATTTAATTCGAAAAGGTTTTGCTCGTCATGCCGATTTGGCATACGGTATTTTGAGAAGGTATATATATTTCGTTTATAGAATGTAATAAAATAAAAGAGAGTGTGTCAGCAGAAAAAGGCTTTGGTATCAAAGTATAAAGGGGAAATGACGATGAATAAACCATCCTTTCATGAATTTGCCTATACTCCTCAGCAAGAATGGATACAAGAAGTAAAAAAAGCGCTAAAAGATGACCCTCATCTATATGAAAAAGAAACGTTTGAGAACATTTTTTTGAAAACGCTTTACCGAAAAAATGACGTGCAAGATTTACCACATTTAAAAGACGAAGAGCTTTACTTATTCGTAAGAGGAATAGACTCACATTTCGTATCAAATGAATGGAATATTGCACAACGAATAAATGTAGCCGTTCCAAAGAAAGCGAATCAAATGATAAAGGAAGCATTAGATAACGGACAAACGTCATTGGCTATTGAGTTAAATCCTATATCAATTAAAGGAAAGAATCCGTTAACAGTTCCTTTTACTGAATTAAAAAGCGGCGTTTTGCTCTCTAACTATGCAGATCTATGTGCGCTTTTTAAAGACATTCAGTTACCTGAAGTACCTCTTTTTATTCCTTCTGGATATACGGCACTGCCGTTGATTGAATCCATTGATACGTACTGTCAACAGGAAGGGATCACATTATCACAAGTAGCTGGAGTGGTTGGAATGGATCCGCTCGGCTCATTAGCTGAACACGCTCATTCACCAATTCCAATCACTGATTTGTATCATGACATGGCAAACGCAATTGCTTTTGTACAAGAAAAGAAAAGTTCGCTAAAGACGGTACTTATTGATACAAAACCGTATCACATGAGCGGGGCAACAGCTGTTCAAGAGTTAGCATATGCACTTTCAACAGCCGTACAATATATGGATGAATGTTTAAGACGCAATATTCCTTTACATCATGTATTACCTCATCTGGCATTTTCATTCTCAACAAGCTCACAGCTTTTTATGGAAGTTTCAAAACTACGTGCATTTCGCTTACTGTGGCTTCAGGCCGTTCGAGCATTTTCACAGACTATAGACGTACCGCTTCCTTTCATCCATGTAAATACATCCATCCATACGCTTTCATCTCAAGACTTACATACGAATATTTTACGAGGAACACTGCAAGCATTTGCTGGAATTATTGGCGGAGCAAATAGCCTCCATGTTTATCCATATGATGCTATATCAAAGCAGTCAACAGAATTATCCAATCGACTCGCACGAAATACGCAGCTAATGCTTCGAGAAGAATCACAATTAGGCAGAGTCATAGACCCGGCAGGAGGCTCATGGTACATCGAATCCTACACGCATGAGCTTGCAGAAAAAGCTTGGAAGCTGTTTCAGAAAATGGAATCTAAAGGCGGTATGGAAGCATGTCTAGAGTCAGGTTGGATTCAATGTGAGCTTCAACATGTAAGTGAAGAGAAAAGAGAACAGATACATAGCAGAAATGAAAGAATGGTAGGAATTACGCATTATGTATCTCCAAGTAAAACTACTTATGAAGAAGATAACGTTGCAAACAAAGACTACCACGAATATCAATTGCAATTAAGAAATGAATTGACGGCATCTTCTCTATTGGTGAATGCGCATGAAGAACAATCCCCTTCTCAAGCAATTCTCTTTTTGAATCAGTGGAGAAAAAGCGAAGCGTTTGAACAGATGCGTGAAAGAACCAAAGGATTGACTATTGGTTGCATTGAATTATCAGAAAGTAAATTGGTTAAGCAACAAAAAGAGTTTGCTTATGATTTTTTCCAGTCTGGTGGATTTCAATGTGAAACTTTTTCACCGTTATATCATGACCTGGATACCATTGAATGGTTGAAAAAGCGTCCTTGTCATGCATACGTAGTATGTGGTGAACCTGAACAAGTAAAAGATATGCTTGCCTTCCTTAATGGGTATAAACAAGAAAAGCTTTACGTATTTGTTGTAGCAAAATCAGAGGTAGACGGAGCTGCGGAATTCATTAATGAAAATGTGAATGCAATTAATTGTTTTGCGCAATTAGTACGCTGGATTGAGGTGAATCAACATGTATAAAAAACCACAATTTGAAAATATTGATTTTGGCGCTGTTACGCAACCGAAAGCTGTGGAGAGTAAGCAGCATACTGTAGAATCTTTTCAAACAAATGAACAAATTTTTGTGAAATCTCTATATACAGAAAAAGATTATAAAGGCATTGAATTTCTTGATTTTACACCAGGAAAACCACCATATCTAAGAGGACCTTACGCGACGATGTACGTGAAAAAACCATGGACAATTCGTCAGTACGCAGGGTTTTCAACAGCAGAAGAAAGCAATGCCTTTTATCGCAGAAATTTAGCTGCAGGGCAGAAAGGATTGTCTGTTGCTTTTGATTTAGCAACACATCGAGGGTATGACTCTGATCACCCTCGCGTGGTTGGTGACGTAGGAAAAGCGGGGGTAGCAATTGATTCAATCTTAGACATGAAAAAGCTTTTTGATGGTATTCCTCTGGATAAAATGTCGGTTTCAATGACGATGAATGGTGCTGTATTACCAATCATGGCTTTTTATATCGTGACTGCTGAAGAACAAGGTGTGCAAAAGGAGCAGCTAGCCGGTACCATTCAAAATGATATTTTAAAAGAATACATGGTACGTAATACGTATATTTATCCTCCAGATATGTCGATGAGAATTATTGCAGATATTTTCAAGTATACGTCTGAGCATATGCCCAAATTTAATAGCATCAGTATTTCAGGCTATCACATGCAAGAAGCGGGAGCACCAGCTGACCTGGAGCTAGCTTATACGCTAGCAGACGGATTAGAGTATGTTCGAACCGGAATAAAATCTGGTATTTCAGTCGATGCCTTTGCACCACGCCTATCATTTTTTTGGGCGATTGGAATGAACTACTTTATGGAAGTAGCAAAAATGAGAGCCGGTAGATTGCTATGGGCTAAGCTAATGAAACAGTTTAATCCAACAAATCCCAAGTCGTTAGCTTTGCGTACGCACTCGCAAACGTCTGGCTGGAGCTTAACGGAGCAAGATCCGTTCAATAACGTAGTGCGTACATGTGTGGAAGCACTGGCAGCAGTTTCAGGGCACACGCAGTCACTGCATACGAATGCATTGGATGAAGCAATTGCGCTACCAACGGATTTTTCAGCAAGAATTGCACGTAATACACAGTTATATTTACAAGATGAAACGTCTATTTGTTCTGTTATTGACCCGTTGGGAGGGGCTTATTATATTGAATCACTAACGAATGAGCTCGTTCATAAAGCTTGGGGTCATTTAGAAGAGATTGAATCACTTGGTGGTATGGCAAAAGCAATTGAAACTGGGATTCCGAAAATGAAAATTGAAGAAGCTGCTGCCAGAAGGCAAGCTAGAATTGATTCAAAAGCCGAAATTATTGTTGGTGTGAATGCATTTAAAGCGAACGAAGAAGAAGAGTTAGAGATTTTAGATATTGATAATCAAGCAGTGCTAACAGCGCAGGTAGAAAGATTAAAAGAACTGAAGAATCAGCGCGATGACAAGCAGGTGGAAAAAACTTTAAGTGATTTAACGCATGCTGCTGAAACAGGAAAGGGAAATTTATTAGAGTTAGCGGTTGAAGCTGCCAGAGCAAGAGCAACGCTAGGCGAAATATCACTTGCTCTTGAAAAAATATCTGGTAGGCATCAAGCGGTTACACGTTCAATAAAAGGTGTTTATCAAGCAGAATTTGAAGGAGCAGAGCTTATTGATAAAGTGCGCCAGTTAACAGATGACTTCTTAGAAGAAGAGGGAAGAAGACCAAGAATCCTAGTTGCCAAAATGGGTCAGGACGGTCATGATCGCGGAGCAAAAGTCATTTCTACAGCATTTGCGGATCTAGGCTTTGATGTGGATGTTGGTCCACTTTTTCAAACGCCTGAAGAAACTGCTGTGCAAGCAATTGAAAATGATGTTCACGTCGTAGGGTTTAGCTCGCTTGCTGCTGGACATAAAACGCTACTTCCACAGCTTGTTGAGCAGCTGCGTTTACACGGTAGAGAAGATATTTTAGTCATTGTTGGAGGAGTTATTCCAAAGCAAGATTATCCTTTTTTAGAAGCAAGCGGAGCAGCAGCTATTTTCGGTCCAGGTACGGTCATTCCAAAAGCAGCTATCCACGTGTTAGATAAGATTAAAGAAAAGCTAGCGGTGGATGAGTGATTATATGACCAAATTAAAAACAGTGTCTCAGTATAAAGAAGGGCTTTTAGGAAAAAACCGAGCTGCTTTAGCACAAGCTATTACCTTAATTGAAAGTCAGGCTGCTAAGCATAAACACCTGGCTCAACAGTTAATGAAAGAAATTTATTCGCATACTGGAAAATCGATTCGGATTGGATTTACAGGTGTACCAGGAGCAGGGAAAAGTACGTTAATTAATGCATTTGGAACTTATTTATGTGATCAAGGATACCGAGTAGCAGTACTTGCGATTGATCCAAGCAGTACGGTATCTGGTGGAAGTATCTTAGGTGATAAAACGCGAATGGAGCAGCTTGCTAAGCATCCAAGAGCTTTTGTTCGACCGTCTCCTTCGCAAGGAACATTAGGCGGGGTTCATCGCAAGACGAGAGAAGCTGTTCTTTTATGCGAAGCAGCGGGATATGACGTCATTTTTATAGAAACGATGGGCGTGGGGCAAGGTGAAGGAATCGTTAAGCAAATGGTTGATGTCTTTGTTCTTCTTGTTTTAACAGGTGCAGGAGATGAGCTTCAAGGAATTAAAAAAGGAATCTTAGAGCTAGCCGACTTGATTTGTGTAAATAAAGCGGATGGAGATAATCGAAAAAAAGCAGTACTGACGAAAAAAGAGTATGAGTCCGTTATTTCATTTCTATATGCTCATTCATCTAGTTGGCAGCCAAGGGTATTAACAACATCTGTTTACGAGACAGGTGATTTGATTAGCTTATGGAATCACATCTTGGATTACAAGAGCTGGCTAATACAAAATGAACGATTTGAGCAAAAGCGAGGTCTTCAACTTTCTTCATGGCTACAGTCGAGAATTGCTGATTATCTGTACGAGTCTTTTTATGGTAAGCAAGAGCTACGTGATACGCTAAAAGATGTTGAGCAACGTATGCAAAAAGGAGACATAACAATGGAGGAAGCATTTGAGACAATAATTCATCAGTATAAACAAGTAAACCAACCGATAAAGTAACAATAATTTTTTCGTAAACATAAGCCAAAGAAATCGCGTTTTAAGTCATGGTTTGCTATGATAAAAGTAGCTAACTAAAGGAGGTAAAAAGATGAACATCGATTTTAATTTATTTATGAATGATGTTGTTCGCCAAGCGCGTCAAGAGATTGAAGCTGCAGGTTACACGCAATTAACGACGGCTGAAGATGTAGAGGAAGCGTTTCAAAAGCCCGGTACAACATTAGTAATGGTTAACTCAGTTTGTGGATGTGCAGGAGGGATTGCTAGACCAGCAGCTGCTCATTCCGTTCATTACGATAAGCGCCCAACGAATCTAGTTACGGTATTCGCTGGCCAAGATAAAGAAGCAACGGCTCGCGCTAGAGAATATTTTGAAGGCTACCCACCATCTTCACCATCATTTGCACTATTAAAAGATGGTAAAATTATGACAATGGTAGAGCGTCATGAAATTGAAGGACATGAGCCAATGTCAGTTGTAACAAAACTTCAAGAAGCGTTTGATCAATATTGTGAAGAAGTATAAATAAAAGAGGCTGGGACATAAGTAGTTCAGTCCTTACTATACCTGAACGATTGAGAGTTCATAACTTTTAATCGTTCAGGTTTTTTGTTGATTGTG